>JALYOK010000327.1 GCA_030856925.1 Pseudomonadota bacterium | reverse complement strand
GCCCAACCCATTCAAGCACGGCCGCGTAGTCGCGAGCATCGTCGCCATCGCCTGCGGTGTCGCACTGGGTCTCGCGGTATATTTGGTCAATCGAATCGCAGTGGATGAATTCTCCTCCGCTATCCGTCAACTCAGCGGCACTGCAGACCTGGTGATCGCGGGGCCACGCAACGGTTTTACCGAAACGACCTATCCCACCATCGCGCGCTTACCGCAGATCGCCGTCGCCAGCCCGGTGTCAGAAATAAGAGCTACGCTCGCGGGTCGCAAAGATGCGCTCAAGATATTGGGTGTGGACCCCTTTCGTGCGGCGGAAATTCATCCTGCGTGGTTTTCCGCGACGAACGGCGCCGGCGCGGAATTGTTTGCGCCGGATACGTTGTTGTTGAGCGCCGCTGCGGCGAAAATGTTGCAACTCAAAATGGGCGATCGCATTCGAGCGCAAGTGGGTTTGCGAATTGCCGAATTTCGCGTACTAAACGTATTGCCGGAGAGCGCCGGCGCCGAAGCGTTCGCGCTCATGGACATCGCCAATGTCCAGTGGCGCTTCGAGCGTTTAGGACTTTTGTCGCGTATCGAATTGCGCCTGCAGCCCGGCGCCAATAACGACGCGCTCCGCGCTCGAATTGCGAGCCTTTTGCCGCCGGGCATGTCGGTGGAAAGTCCCGACATTTCTGCCGCGCAAAGTGCCGAGCTGTCGAAGGCCTATCGAGTCAACATGATGATCCTGGCGCTGGTGGCGCTGTTCACCGGCGTGTTTCTGGTGTTCTCGACGCAAGCATTGGCGATTATCCGACGCCGTCCGCAATTGGCCCTGCTGCGGGTATTGGGTTTGTCGCGGCGGCGGTTGATTGCCGCGCTGCTGCTCGAAGGCGCGGCGATCGGTGCATGCGGCGCCGCGCTGGGCGTGGCGCTGGGTTATTTGCTTGCAGGAATTACGCTCTCTACCGTCGGCGCCGATCTCGGCGCCGGTTATTTCAGCGGCGTCACGCCGACGCTTGCTGTCGGCACCGGTCCGATCATTTCGTTTTTAGCGCTCGGCATCCTCGTCGCCCTCACGGGCACACTCGTCCCCGCACTGGAGGCGGCTGCCACGCCACCAGCGCCGGCGTTGCGCGCCGGCAGCCAAGAGTTGCCGCTGCGCAGTTGGGCGCGGCCCGGTTGGGGCCTCGCTTGTTGGGGCTTGGCGGCTGTAATGTTATTCGCGCCCGTGTTTGGCTCGCTGCCACTCGGCGGCTACGCTGGAATCGGACTGATCCTTGCCGGCACGCTGTTGCTGCTGCCGGCGCTCGCGAAAAAATTTTTTGCGGCGCTGCCGGATTCTCCCAACATTGAGGGCCACCTCGCGCTGGAACATTTGCGCAACGCTTATGGCCACGTCGCCATGAGCGTTGCTTCGCTGTTCGTCAGTTTCAGTTTGATCGTCGCCATGGGTATCATGGTGTATTCGTTCCGCGAATCGGTGGTCAATTGGCTGGACGCCGTACTGCCCGCCGATCTTTACGTGCGCTCGGGGCAGGCGGGCGAGTCAGGTTTCTTCGACGAGGCCACCCAGCGCGCCATCTCCGCTGTGCCCGGTATAGCTGAAGTCGGCTTTGTCCGATTCCAAAGCATTATGCTAACGCCGGATCAACCCGCCGTCGCGCTGATCGCGCGGCAGGTTAAAAAATTGATGCATCGCCATGGCTTGCCCTTGGTCGGCGCGAGCTATTTGCCGAAAGCGAACGAACCACCACCGATTTGGATTTCCGAGGCGGTGCGCGATCTGCACGGTTACCAAGTCGGGAAGGTAATTACGGCGCCGATCGCCGGCAAGCTCGCCACGTTCACCGTAGCAGGCGTGTGGCGGGATTATGCCCGTCAGTTCGGCGCGCTGCTGATCGATCGCGACGATTACATTAAGCTAAGCGGTGACCGCGCGGCGAATGACGCCGCACTCTTTCTGAACTCTAGCAATCACGCGGATGAAGTCATAGCGGCATTGCGGGATAAAATTCCTGGCGGGGCGCAACTGGAATTCGTCACGTCCAAAGAAGTTCGCGCCATCAGCCTCAAAATTTTCGATCGCAGTTTCTACGTCACTTACGCACTGGAAGTCATAACGGTGTTAATCGGGTTGTTCGGGGTCAGCGCGAGCTTCAGCGGCGCGTTTCTAATGCGCCGAAAAGAGTTCGGGATGTTGCGCCACATCGGCCTAACGCGCCGCCAGGTCGCCCGATCCCTAAGCCTGGAAGGCGCATGGATAGGCGTTCTTGGGGCATTGTCTGGCTGGGTCGTTGGAGTTGTGTTGAGTCTGATTTTGATCCACGTGGTGACGCGGCAATCGTTCCACTGGAGCATGGATATCCATGTGCCGTGGTTGTGGCTGACGTTGTTGAGCGTCGGTCTCGTGATCGCCACCGCCCTCACCGCACGCCTCAGCGCCAACCAGGCGATGGGCGAGAACGCGGTGCAATCGGTGCGGGAGGACTGGTGATAATCCGATCGCTGTTCGCATTCCTCGCAATGGGCATGGCAAGCAGTGGAGTTGCCGCGCCGACCATCGATTACCCTGACGTCAAACCCGGGGATAAATTACATTTCCCGCAAGACGAAGGCAGCCATCCGGAGTTTCGCATCGAGTGGTGGTATGTGACCGGTTGGCTAAAGACTGGCGATGAGCGCGAGCACGGATTTCAGATCACCTTTTTTCGTGCGCGGCCGGACATTGTTGCGCAGAATAATCCGAGCAGCTTCGCGCCGAAGCAGATCCTATTCGCCCATGTCGCCTTGAGCGACCCGGCCGAGAACAAATTGCTGCATGCACAAAGGATCGCCCGAGCGGGGCTGGGACTCGCGCAAGCGAAAACCGGCTCGACCCATGTTTGGATCAACGATTGGTCGCTGCAACAAAAAGGCAATCGTTATATCGCCAATATCTCCACACCGCAATTCAGGTTTGATTTCGTATTCGACGCTCCCATGCCGCCGATGCTAAACGGCGAGCGCGGCTACAGCCAGAAATCCCCTAATCCGCTGGCGGCAAGTTACTACTACAGCATTCCGCAATTGAAAGTTAGCGGCACGCTGACTCAGCGCGGAAAGCCGCAAAGCGTCACGGGCACGGCGTGGCTGGACCACGAATGGTCGAGCGAATACATGGATGCGCGCGCCGTCGGTTGGGATTGGACCGGCCTCAACTTCGACGACGGCGGTGCGTTGATGGCATTTCGCATGCGCGACAAGACCGGTAAGGCGCTGTGGGCCGGCGCCACCTATCGACAACCGGACGGCGCCACTCGTATCCTGCGCCAGGGAGACATCGATTTCACACCGTTAAAGAGCTGGCGGTCGACCCGTTCCGGAGCCGACTATCCGATCTCTATGCGGTTGCGTGCCGGCGGTCAAGACTGGGTGCTCGCACCGCTGTTCGATGATCAAGAACTCGATTCCGGTGACACAACGCGCGCCATTTACTGGGAAGGTGCGGTGCACGTGTTGAAGGACGGCAAACGCGTGGGGCGCGGATATTTGGAATTGACGGGTTACGCCAAAGCACTAAAATTCTAACAATTGCCTATTGTCATAACCCTGCTTTTCGACCGCGCCCACTGATTGGTGCCTACGGAGTCTCGCGTCTCGATGCGGCGCGGCGCACGACTGTGACCCCGGCAGCAAGCATCAACATCATCGGCAACGTCGGATCCAGCCGACTGCCTTTGCCCAATGCGCATCCGCCGCGGCTCGACTTGTCGCAGGTATCGCCGCGACCTTCGTCGTCAAGGCGGGTGCTGTCGAAGATTTGCAGGTTCGCGGTGGGCGTGCTGATTTCGGCGCCACCGGCGGCATTGAGCAACGATAAGCGGACGTCTTCGACTTCTTCGACGCCGCCGCTGTTATTGATCTCGACGGTGAATGTTTGCGAGGCCACGCCGACGCCGAAATTCAACGTGCCCGAAGCGCTTTCGTAATCGTCGTCACCGACGGTGGCAGAATCGTCGCTAGTGGCAAAATCCACCGAAACCGCCGTGCCGGTGTCCCCCTCGCGTATCACTTTGATGGTCGCCTCTTCGCAAAATTCGCTGACCTTGAAGTTGGTGGATTCGAACCGGATGATCGGCGGGATAGTGGTGAGATTCACGACTTTGCCGATCGCGTTGGCATTGCCGGACGCATAAAACAAGGCGCCGGTAACGGCATCGCCGGCAATGCCGCGCAGAACGCTATTTGCGGTGATACCGGAACTAAATTCGAGCACGCTTCCGTCATCCGGTATGACCCGCGCGATGCGTCCGCCCGATTGGGTGGTATACCAAAGATTGTCATCCGACCCGACGGCGATATAGTTCGGACGGCTGCCGAACGTAATTCCCGATGAGTACTCGGTAATGGGGTTAGTGTTGAAGGGATCGATTTTGCCGACCCGGTCGCGGCCCGGCTCAGTGAACCAGATGAAGTTGTCCGGCCCGAGCGTGATGCCGGTCGGCTGCGGCGGAGTGCCGGCTGGCAGCGGAAATCGCGTTAAGTTGCCGGTAATTGGATCGTAACGGGTTATGTTGTTGCTGCCGCTTTCGGTGATCCAAAGCCTATTGTCAGGCCCGGTCACGATTCCTGCTGGACCGCTCAATGTGACGCCGCCGATTTCCGTGACGCTGTTCGTCGCCGGATCAACCCGACCCAGCTTGCCGGCAGAGAATTCGGTGAAATAAAGAAACCCATCGGGGCCCACCGCGATCGCATTAGGACGCGACCCGCTGGTGATCACGCCCGCGCCAAATTCGTCGATATTACCCGAGCTATCGATCCGTCCGATCCGATCGACGTTCTCTTCGGTAAACCATAAAAATCCGCTCGCCGTTGCAACGATGCCGGACGGCCCGGCGTCGGGGGTGTCGGTGGGAAATTCCCCGGTTATGGCGCCGGTGGCGGGATTGAGCCGACCGATCTTGCTCGCCGCTTGCTGCGTGAACCAAATCGATCCGTCAGAACCGCGGGCCACGCCAGTCGGCTCGCTGCCGGCGGTGGTCACCGCCGTCTCGGTGATCGAAACGGCAGCGGCAGGGCCGATAAATGACGATAAAGCGGCGGCGATTGCCAGCCGCACAACGATTCTTGATGTCATTTCGATCTCCTTGGACTGTCGCCAATCATTCCTGTATGCAACATGCTTTCGGCGTTATTCTAGCACTGCATGATTACAGCTATGGAACCGCATTTCCGAGATCGGCAAAGCGCGCCGCTACGGATTTGGCGACGCAGGGGATTCCGAGGAAAGGTTCCTTCGGTTGTGGGAGGAATTCCGACGCGATAAAATTATTCCCTAAGGATTTGTTGAAAAAATACTGCGGCGCCATGCCCGGAGGCGCATGGATGTTTGGCCTCCAGGTATGCGCTGCCAGCCCGCAAGCTGGGAGCGCCTGCGCAAAACTCGTGACCGCCGCGTACCAAAAGCCTGCCGCGCCCATCGGCTGATCGCCGCCGAATCCCAGAAGGACATACTTCGGCCGAATGACACAGATCCGGCCCGCGAACAAACGGGCAGGTAG
>JALYOK010000312.1 GCA_030856925.1 Pseudomonadota bacterium | reverse complement strand
TTGCAGCCGAGGTTTTGAATGCGGAAAAGAGGCGATGGGCTTCGGCCGATAATCTCTCGATACCGGCAGTGCGGCATCACGTAGATTATCGTCGCCGTCTTCCTTGGAACTCATACAACGAATCGATTTCACTCAGCTTTTTGATGAGGCAATTCGTGCCCTTGACATGTGTAGTGTATAGGCTACACTAGGGCGGTGCGAATCGAAGAGACGGAGGTCTATCGCGAGTGGATCAACGCTCTGAAGGATCGGGTGGGCAGAGCGCGGATACAGGTTCGTGTTGATCGCTTGATTCATGGGAATCCTGGGAAGCACCGGAACTTGACCGACGGCGTGTCCGAATTGAAGATCGACTTCGGGCCAGGGTACCGCGTCTATTACACGCGAAGAGAAACCTGCTTTCTCTTATTGCTCGCAGGCGGTGACAAATCAACGCAGGAAGACGACATCGAACAGGAATTTACCTTGCCCGAAACTATCAGGAGTAACAAGCTATGCCCAAGACCACGCCGAAGAAAGCCACGAGGACCAAGACTTTTCCCTATGATGTCGCCGCACAGCTTAGGACACCGGAGGAAATGGCTGCATATCTCGATGCGTGGCTAGAAGAGGCGCCCGAAGATGCACAAGGCATCGCTAGGGCGCTCGGCGATATCGCACGCGCCAAAGGAATGACCCAGGTCGCCAAAGACGCCGGCCTGAGCCGTGAAAGCTTGTACCGTGCGCTCAGCATTGATGGAAACCCGAGCTTTGCCACGGTTCTTAAGGTTGCTCGTGCGCTCGGCATGAAGTTGCACGCCGAGGCGGCGTGCATTCAAATCTAACCCCAAAATATAATGGCCGCCAGGAGGTGGCGGACGCTATGTCACCAACTTGAAAAACGTGATAACGACCCACCGTTATCCGTCGATGGAAGGGGCGTCATGTGTACGAACGGGTCTCGGCAGAGAAAAATTTGCCTCATAAGCAGCGGTCAAAACATCGTGTTGCTGTTGGCCGAGTGCTCCGGCACGAGTTGTAGAACGTCCCAATGCTCGACGATCTTGCCATCTGCATCGAGACGAAAGATGTCGATGCCTGACCAATCTTGGTCGCCAGGCCATTCCTGTTTACAATGAAGGACGACGTAGTTTCCCTCGGCTATGACGCGCTTGAAGTGAACATGCTTGCCCGGATATTCTTCCGCCATCCGCTCAAAGTATGCGATGAACGCCTCCTTGCCATCAGCCACGTGTGGGTTGTGTTGGATGTAAACGTCGCCGGCAAATTTGCTCACCGCCTCGGCTGGTTTGCACTGGTTGAACATAAGGTCATAGAACCTGATAGCGTTATGTTTATTGCGCTCGAGTGGGTCGGTCATTCGGAAGCCTCTCCAATTTATTCAATATCGAATCGCTGCTCGGGGCGCGACGGGCGCACGATCAGCCTTCTACCCCACAAGAACCACAAGCTTCAGGTGTCACGTATAAAGCCCGGCGGGGCGGCGCCCGCCAGCGCCTCGCGCCCCTTGTCTGTCAGACCGGATGGCCTGGAGAATGGCTCTGGTCGTGGCTTGCAGCCTGGATTAATTCCCAGGCGCGCTCCACATGGGGCGCTGTGGTTTGCGTCTGGCCCACACACAGGCGCAGCGTGAATTTTCCGTTCAGCAGAGTGTGAGTGAGATAGATGTCGCCCGATCGATTGAGCCGCTCGAGAATGTTGCGGTTGATCTCGTCACCGCCGCGATGGCGGAAACACACCAGATTCAGCGGCGCCAGCGCTGCCAATTCGAAATCCGCCGACTTCTTCACCCAGCGCCCGAATTGTTGGGCGAGGCCCACGTGTTCACGGATGTGGTGTTGCAGCCCCTCGACGCCGTAATGGCGGATGACGAACCACAATTTCAGCGCGCGAAAGCGCCGGCCCAGCGGAACATGCCAATCGCGATAATCGATTACTGCGCCCGACTCGGTTGCCTGATTGCGCAGATAATCCGGCAGGATGCTGAGCGTCTTGATCAGCGCGGCGCGATCGGCGACGTAGAAACAATCGCAATCGAAATTGGTGAACATCCATTTATGCGGGTTGAAGCAATAACTATCGGCAAATTCTATGCCGTCTTGAATGTGGCGAAACTCGGGGCACAGCGCCGCGGCGCCGGCCATGGCGCCATCGACGTGGAGCCAAATCTTTTCCGTCCGACAGATCTCGCCGATAGCGCGCAGCGGATCAAGGCCATTGGATGAAGTGGTGCCCATCGTAGCGCAGACGAAACATGGGACTAATCCTTCCGCCCGGTCCTTTTGAATCTGCGCCAATAACAACTCGGGCCGCATCGCAAAATTTTCGTCGACGTCGATCAGACGCAAGTTCTTGCGGCCGAGTCCCGCGATCTTCACCGCTTTTTCGATGGAGGAATGGGCTTGGTTCGAAGTGTAAGCTACTAGCTTACCGTTGCCGCCTTGCTCGTTGCTGACAAAATCCGTTGCCCGCTCACGCGCGGCCAGCACCGCGCAGAGTGCTGCGCTCGAAGCGGTGTCCTGAATGACTCCACCGCCGCTGCTGCTCGATTTGAATTTCGCCGGGAGCGCCAACATATCGACCAGCCAATCGAGCACGTGGGTTTCCAACTCCGTGCAAGCGGGACTCGTGGCCCACAACATGCCTTGCACGCCGAGTCCCGCCGACAGCAATTCACCCAAGATCGACGGCGCCGAGGTATTGGCGGGAAAGAACGCAAAAAAATTCGGCGATTGCCAATGGGTGATACCGGGCAAAATCAAACGATCGATATCGGACAACATGGCGCGGAACGATTCGCCTTGCTGCGGCGCCTGCCCCGGCAGCGAATCACGAATCTCGCCGGGATTGACCTGCGACAACACCGGCAGTGACTCTACCCGTTCATAATAATCCGCGATCCAGTCAATGACTTCTTTGCCGTGGCGGCGGAATTCCTCGGGGGTCATGTGAAACGATGGAGGGTCGGCCATGACGCTCTCTAAAAAAAGTAATTAATTCCGGCTTTGAACTGGTATTTTTGCACGAAATCGCGCGCAAAATCATTGAGTGGCCCACCGACCACACCGAACATGGCCCATTGCTTGTGTCCGCCGAAAAGTCGGCCAACGCCAGCGTTGGCGGTGACCGACCAGCGGTTATCATTTTGAAAATCGAGCACCGCTTTCACCTCGGAGATCGAATACCAGTCCCCTGAAAAATTTAAAATCAAGAAAGGACGCAGATTCAGCGTGCTGACATGATCTACCTCTGCATCGTGTTGCACATCGAATTGATATTGCACCAGACCGATCAGTTGCAGCGCCTTGCTGTGGCGATAGGTCAACGCATACGAAGGCAGCAAGGTGGTGCTCCCCTGCCCTAACACCAGCGCATTGGCGGTGTTGAAGTACGACTCGAGGGCATAGGAATGAGTGAACTTCCCCTGCGTGGCAAACGGATGGATCAGGAACGTGCGGATATCGCCAAGCCCGTGGGCAGACTCGGCTTGGGGCACGCCGTTAGGCTGGTAACGAGCGAAAGGCACTTCAACCGTCAGGCCGTAATCACGCTTGGCGCCGAAGGAATAGGTCACGTTAAGCAAAACACGGTTGCGGCTATCACCTTGGGGAAGCGCCGTATATTCGTCGAATAGGGTCACCCGGCGACGTATGACCGTGGGACCCTGGGCAATCTCAGGTTTTGGCGTCAGCGATGATGGGACAGCAACCGCCGGTTCTGATTCAGCGGCGCAGACAAAGTCCACGTAACTCAGAAGCGAAAAAACCAGACAGGCCACGACCCAGCGCCCCGGGTGAGATTGTATTGTTATCATTTTTAAGCAATGAAAGAATTTTCGTTCTAACTGGATAGGACACGCGTTATTTCGCGGGCGCGCCGGACACGGTCAACAGGAACCGTATCTGAACTTCGTTGGCGACGGTTTCCAAATCATCCCACACACCATCGCCGACTTTGAAATCCAGGCGCTTGATTTCGATCACTCCGCCGGCGGTGGTCGCACCCCCTGCCTCCTTCATGCTAAACGGCGCCACTACATCTTTCGTCGTGCCCTTGATGGTCAACTTACCGCGCATCTCCAATTTACCGCCGGCGCCGGTTTTGACGCCGGACGATACGAACTTTGCTTGCGGAAATTTCGCTGTGTCGAACCACGCCGGACGTATCACCTCGCCGTTTGCCTCGGCGCTGCCGAGATCGAGGCTAGCAAGATCGATGCTGATCTCCGCTCGGCTCGCCTCGGGTTTCTTCGGATCGAGGTTCACTTTCGCGCTGAACTTGGTGAACTTCCCCTCCTGCGCGACACCCATTTGTTTTCCGGAAAATTTGATTTCGCTTTTGCCGGGTACGAGTTGTTGCTCCGCTCGGGACGGCAGCGCGCCGAACAACATGACTATACCCACATACAACGATTTCCTTAACATTTTGATCCTTATTTTTTCGAGAGAAACGGCAGCATACGCGTCAACACATCATCGCGGTCCATAAGGTGATGTTTCCACGCGGCGGCGACATGCAATAACACCAACCCGGCCAATGTGAAGTTTAAAGAAATATGAACCAGCTTCAACGTCTCGGCCAACGCCTTATCCGCTTGCACCAGGTCCGGCAGCGGGATGAGGCTGAGATAGACCACGGTCTTGCCGGCCGCCGAACTATAAGTCCAGCCCGACAGCGGAATCACGAACATCAAGACATAGAGC
>JALYOK010000490.1 GCA_030856925.1 Pseudomonadota bacterium | reverse complement strand
TCCGAGCACCGGGCAACGACGCAGATGGGCGCCGCAGTAGTTTTTTAACAAACCCTTAGGCTACGGCCTTCGGGGCGTATTCTCCCGCCACCATCGGCGCGAGCCGCCCCAAGCCGTCGAACTGCATCGGCTCCAACGCGCCTAAAATTTCAAAGTCGTTGGAACGATTCTTCGCCTCGGAGTAGAGCGCTTCCGATATCTGGATGTGGCTCAAATGCAAGGTATCGGTAATGCGCACCATCTTGAGATCAGCGAACTTTACCCGCACCACGCTCTTGACGGCGAGCGCGATGGCGTCGTGTTCCGTGTTCATGATGATCGGAATGGCCGCGCCGTCCAAGTAGGTCGAGGTGATGACGTTGGCATAGGTCAGGAAAATATCCGTGTCTTTGTAGAGCTGCATAGTGACGACGTCCGCGCCGCCGAGGCCGGTGGCGTTGCCGTGGGTTTCCGGCGTGAGGCCCAATACGGCGATTTTCTTGACGTCCGGTTTCATATTCCATTCGCTGCCGCGGCAGTTGCGGCCGGTGATGTTGGGGTCCATGCCGGAGCCGGAAATATTTTTTCCGATGCGCTCGACAATTAGCACGTCGATGTCGTCGAACTTGAGGCGCGGCATGAATTCCTTCGCTTTCGCTTGCAACGCCGCTTCGCGCTCGAATAATCTCTCCGCGGGAACCGCTTCGATGATCGCCGTCTCGTCGTGGGGATTTTCCACCATCGCCACACCGAACAGAAACTTGCTCTTGGCCATGATCATTTCCGCAGCTTCCGGCAACAGCGTGCCGAACACATCCATGCCTTGGGTGTGCAGGCTGGTGGCGCCGATAATTTTGCCCATGCCGATGGTCATCATCTTGACCACGCCGGATTCGATGGCCGCGCGGAAATTGGTATGGGGTTTGACTCTGCACACCAGTACGATGCCGTCGGCTTCGCTGGCGAGCTTGTCTTGATAAATCGAGATGCCGCTGGGATGCTTGCCGACTTCGATCACCTCCATCGAGGAACGAATGTCGCAGCCGCAGTAATCGGCGGTGACTCCGTAGCCTTCCAACACTTCGCGCTGGGTTTCCGCCGTACCGCCGCCGTGGCTGCCCATGGCGGGGAAGATGAAAGGCTTGGCGCCCAGCGACTTTAAATTTTCGACTGTGGCTTTCGCCGCTTCGGCGATGTTGTTGATGCCGCGGGAGCCGCAACCCACGGCGATGCTCATTCCGGGCTTGATCTTGGCGCGTATTTCCGGGCGCTTGAATTGCTCGTTAATAGTAGCGCTGACGCTCGCTAATTTTTCGGTCTTGAATTTTTGCCTAACCTCGACCATGCGGGGCAAGGGAAAATCCAGTCCGCCTGCGATATTGGTTTCAATTTTGTTGCCGATCATAATGGTCTCCTTACGATTTCGGGGTGAAGACGCAAAGTAGTAACAGTTAGCCAGAGTGCAAACTGCATATATCATGGGTGTCTTACCCGTTATTCTATCAAAATGAACAGGCGCCAATCTGACAATCGTAACGCGTTCCGCCGAGCCGCTGCCCGGCTCTGTTTGACTCTTGGTTTTGGCTGCGTCGCGCTCACCGTTCACGCTGCCGTCGTCGACATCAAAATCGAATCGCGGACGCCGGTGTTGGAAGGTAGGGAATTCGGCGCCGCGGGCGCCTATGAAAAACTCGAAGGCATGGTCACCTTTGCACTCGATCCTTCCCTAGCCGCAAACGCTAACATCGTCGATCTCGATAAGGCGCCGCACAACACGGAAGGCTTGGTTTATGCCCATGCAAACTTCCTGGTGCTGCAACCTAAGGATGCGGCGAAGGCATCGGGTATCGGCGTTTTGGAAGTGAGCAATCGCGGCGGCAAGGCGATGCTGTCCTACTTCAACGCCGGCGCCCAGACGACCGATCCCGAGCAGGAAAAAGACTTCGGCGATGGCTTAATGATGCGGCGCGGCTACACGCTGATGTGGGTCGGCTGGCAATGGGACGTGCCGCCCGCGCCAAAAGCTCTGCGCCTATATGTGCCGATCGCCAAGGATCTAGGCAAGCCGATCGAAGGCTGGGTGCGATCCGATCGAGTAATGGAGCAGGACGAGACTATTATTCCGCTGTCCCATCGCAATCATTACCCGTACGTCGCCATCGATCAAGAGCATCCCGGCGCCGTGCTCACCGAGCGAGATACCCGCGACGGGCCACGAACGCTGACGCCGCGTGACAAATGGTGGTTCGTCGGTGGTTCGAGCGATGTCGATGGCGCCGACTTCATTAGCAAAGAAGGCGGATTCGCCGCAGGAAAAATCTACGAAGTGGTGTATCGGTCTCAAAATCCGCGCGTAGTGGGTATGGGATTCGCTGCCGTGCGTGATTTTATGAGCTATGCAAAATATGAACCGTCGAGTCAGTTCAAGGTAAAACAGGGATTGGCGTTCGGCGTATCGCAGACCGGCCGCTTTCTGCGCCATTTTCTGTTTGAAGGTTTCAACAAGAACGAACGCGGTCAACAGGTGTTCGACGGCATGTTGATTCACACCGCCGGCGCTGGGCGCGGCAGTTTCAACCATCGTTTCGCGCAGCCTTCACGCGATGGCCATCGTTTTTCGACATTCAATTTTCCGACGGATTTATTTCCGTTCACCGGTTCAACCCAAACGGATGCAGAAATCGGTGTCACGGCAGGACTGCTGCCTAAAACCCATCTACCGAAAATTTTCTACACCAACACGGGCTACGAATATTGGGCTCGCGCAGCGTCGCTGATTCACACAACCATAGATGGCAAAAACGATGTCAAGCCGATGTCCAACGAACGCATTTATCACTTCGCGAGCGGCCAGCATTTCGTTGTGCCTTTCCCGCCGCGGGACAAGCTGCCGGGAAGCGAGGCGTATCTTGGTAACCCACTCGATTTTCTCGTGAACCTGCGCGCGTTGTTGCCTCGACTTGCCGATTGGGTTGCAAAAGGCGAGGAGCCGCCGAACAGCGCCTATCCTCGTATTGCAGATGGCATGCTGGTAGAGCCAAACTCCGTGCGCTTTCCCAAGGCGCCTAGTTGGAAAACGCCGAATGTTGCTCATGTTCCGCGTCGTATGGATTTAGGATCTCGATGGAGGCAAGGCATTATCGATCAAGAACCGCCCAGTCTCGGCAAGCCTTACGTGACGCTGGTTCCGCAAGTGGACGAATTCGGCAACGAGATCGGCGGCATTCGCAATGTCGAGATCGCGGCCCCGCTCGCAACGTATACGCCGTGGGCGTTACGGCTAGGTTTGCCGGGTCCTCAGGACGAGTTGCGGGATTTCTTTGGCACTTGGCTTCCGTTATCGAAACAGCGC
>JALYOK010000304.1 GCA_030856925.1 Pseudomonadota bacterium | reverse complement strand
AACACGTGCGCAATCGCGTCGAGTAACTTGTGGCTTTCGCTGCGCAACCGGCTGCTGCCGGTATCGAATTCAATGGACTTGCCGGCTAGAAGATCGTTGAGTTTGATCTGCAACGGACCGGCTTTTTTGCCGCGCGCACCATACCCAGTCCTTATCTGTAATTGATCATTGACCGTGAGATCGAAACCGGCGACCCCGTCGATGGCGCGTAAGACTTTCGTCTTGGCATCTTCACCGGTTATTTCACCGCGCACTTCGACGGTTTTGTCCTTGAACATAAAAGTGCCATTACTGACGTTCGATTTAAGCAAAGGAAACGCAGCCTTCGCCTGATCCACCCAGATCGGCTCAGCCAGCTTCGCCTTGACTTCAAGCTTGTCCACAACATTCGAAAGTCCAAATACTTTCTCGGCGGAATTGATCAGCGCAGTTTTCGTCGCCTGATCCGGCACCGCGCCGCTCAGCGTCGCGACACTGCTACTTTCCGAAATTTTGAGCGTGGCGGATGCGGTTTTTGCTTTGGCCGAAGTGCTCTTGTGGATTTTTGATTGCAACTGCGTCCACACGCAGGCGAAACTTAACAACAGCAGCGCCGAGACCGTAATGATGACGACGCGTTTTTCTGTGAGCGGCATAGTTATTCTGGATAAACATTAAGGTCGTTTCAATGTAGTGGCGCCCCGAACACGAATCGAACGTGCGACCTGCCCCTTAGGAGGGGGCTGCTCTATCCACTGAGCTACCGGGGCTTTTGTTAAAATCAATAACTTATCAACTATATTAGACTTCTTCATAAACTGCTGGGCGCAAATTCGTGGCGGTTTGCCCCGACTCCTGTACCTAATAATGTGTCATGTGATACGTGCCCGTAGCGCGCGAGCAATTGTCAATAATACGTCATGAGCCAATTCGCTCAAACTCGGCAGCCGATGTGTAGGGTAAGGCAAACGTAAGCGAGCCTAATTGCAGGCGAACTCGAACATTACAAACGCGAAGCCCCACGAAAATCGAGGGGCTTCACAGGGTTGTCACAGGCTATGGCCTTATTTCGACGCATTATGCAACGTGTGCCGGCAATTGGTGCCGGCGTCGAAGCTGAGTTAAGGTGATTTTCCTCTATAGTACCTCCATTGAACTAGAGTGATACAACAACCGTCGTGCATCCCGATTGTGCGCTCGGGAGAACGCCTGGTTGCGTGGTGTTGTACCCTCGAAACCGGGCAAGAGCGACAACCGCGTCCCCGTGCCGGGAAGCATGGGTAGGCAAACGCGACACCTTCGAAATAATGCTACGCCAGTCCGCATCGATTTGCAACCGACGTGATGCTGTTCCTTTGGTTGGCGTTGATCGAGATCCTGTTGGCATGGTCCAATGGCGGGGTAGCCGGCATCTCTATGGATGTTGGGGCGTTCCGTTATAGAATTGCAGGCGCGTTTAGACTGATTTCTCCTGGCACAACACCAACATGAGGAAATACTATGCGAGAGTCGCGGTTTCTGATTGATTTACGATTGTTGCGATTGATCTTGTCGCATTCACTGCATCTGTTCGGACGGGTGTTCAGATTTCGATCGAAAACCGGCGCCGATCAACACGGGCGCCGGTGCTTCACGGTTGGCGTGCTTGCACTGGTTGCGATACAGACCGGTTGCGCACTCGCGCCCAAAGATATTGGGCGGCCGGCGGTGACAAAGGTCACACCGTTTTCCGCGGCTATGCCCGGCGGGCCATTTCCGGGAGGTTGGCAGGAATTGCGTTTCTCAAAATTTCGCACGCCGACTCTATTTGAGTTGTTCAATGACGGTGGCACGACCGTCGTTCGCGCGACTTCGGAAAATTCTTCCTCGGCACTGGTGGAGAGTATCGACGTCGATCCACTGGAATATCCGGTGCTGCACTGGAGATGGAAGGCGCCCCGCTTGGTGCCGGGCGCCAACACAACGCGGCGCAAAACGGAGGATGCTCCGGTGCGGTTGATCATCGCTTTCGCGGGCGACAAGCAAAAACTGTCATTCGCCGACCAAATGACGTTTGCGGAAACGCGTGCCTTGTTAGGCCTGGACCCACCCTATGCAACACTCGAATACGTATGGGGTGACGGCGCTGCGAAGGAAAGTATCGTCCAGAATGGTTGGAACGCGCGCATTCGGCTGCTGTTGGTGGAAAGCGGCGCCAAACGACTAGGCAAATGGATATTGGAAAGTCGCAACGTCGTCGAGGATTTCCGCCGCGCGTTCGGGGAGGAACCCGGACGCATCACGTCTATCGGCATACACTGCGATTCGGATGCGACCGAGTCGCGTTCGGAAGGATATTTCGGCGACATCGAGTTCTTGCGCCGCGAGGAAGCGGATCGGGCGACCAATCTTAGGCCGACGGGGCGATGACCCGTTGAACACGCCAGTTCTGGCGAGCAGTACAGGCGAGCAGGAGTTGCTGGTTCGTCATTCACGCGGAGGCGGGAACCCAGCGCCTTTTGCCGAGCGACATTGGATCCCCCTCCCCGATTGCGTCGAGGACATGCTGTGCGTGGAGACGACGCGAGCGCGTATAGCGAATGCTCGGTTCGCACCCGAAATCATTTTAATTCGTTACGCTTCTCAGCAAGTTGACGATCGGCCTTCGTATGACTCGTCGTAGCGCTACGAGCAAAGTCGCTCCGCCGTTCTAGCGTAGAATGGCGTCCCCTAACAATTGGCGTTGTGTCTGACTTAGCACCATGTCCGGTTCTATCAATATTCTGCGAAAAATTCCTGGGACAGTAATCGTCCTTGGATTCGTCAGTTTTTTTAACGATCTCGCATCCGATATGGTGATTCCGTTGATCCCGCTGTTGCTGGTGACGGAGTTGGCGGCTGGGCCCATCGCGCTTGGCTTGATCGAAGGGTTGGCCGATGCAGTGGCGAGTTTCGTGAAGCTCTGGTCGGGGCGTTATTCCGATCGGCTGGGTGGGAGGCGCAAAGGCTTGGCCTTAACCGGTTACACCGTCTCGAATGTGGTGCGGCCGTTTTTCAGCGCGGTATCCGGCTGGTTCGGCCTGCTGGTGTTGCGCAGCATCGATCGCATCGGCAAAGGTATACGCAGCGCGCCGCGAGACGCCATGGTGGCGGATGTGACGCCACCGGCCCTGCGCGGCGTGGCGTTCGGCCTGCATCGCGCGCTGGACAACGCCGGCGCCGTCGGCGGTGCGCTGCTGGCGGCCGCTGCGATCGCCTGGTCGAGCTTGTCGTTGCGCGAAGTCATCGCCTGGTCGGCGGCGCCAGGGTTTCTCGGTGTGCTGTTGCTTGTGC
>JALYOK010000289.1 GCA_030856925.1 Pseudomonadota bacterium | reverse complement strand
CGCTCAACCCATTGAGCCGTTCGACCAACGCGCTGATCTGCGGCAGCAGCGCCTCGTCGCTTTCGTCCAAGCTATGCTGCGCCGCCTGCACGCCTTCGATTAAGCTCGCCGCATGGTTTAAGCGGCTATGTTCCGCCAACAGTTCCTGCCAACTTTCGGCCTCGAAATCGAGTTGCGATACTTCTTTGTGTTGCACTTCAAGCATCGTGCGCTCTTGCTCTAGCGCGGCGGCGTTGGTTTGCCATTGCAGCCGTTGTTTCTTGAGCGACTGCCATTCCTCAAAGCCTTGCGTGACCCTGAGTGCGAGGTCCGAGGCGCCGGCAAAATCGTCTAGCAGTTGCTGCTGCGCCAGGGGTTGGAGCAGCGCTCGATGGGCAAACTGACCGTGTACCGCCACCAGGCCATCACCCAATTCACGTAATTGTTGAACAGTTGCCGGACGACCGTTGATATGAGCGCGGGAGCGGCCCACCGACTCGACCACGCGGCGAACCAGTAACAAATTTTCCTGCGTGGCGAGGTCGTTATCTTTCAACCAATCTCGAGTTTTTTCCAGATCGGCCACGTCGAACTCGGCGGCGATTTCAGTGCGCTCCTTACCCTGCCGAACCACGCTGGGATCGGCCCGTTCGCCCAATACCAAATTCAGCGCATCGATGAGGATAGATTTTCCCGCGCCGGTCTCGCCGGTCAACACCGTGAAGCCCGAATCAAACGACAAGTCCAGGGCGTCGACGATGACAAAATCGCGGATCGACAGGCTAAGCAGCATAGCGAATACCGAGGGACTTAATCAGAGGCTCCCTCTACAGCTTCGCGCTCCAGTGCAGTTTTTCTCTCAACATCGCGTAATAATCGTAACCGTGAGGATGGAGCAAGCGGATCGGCGCTTCGTGGGTCTTGACGGCGACTTTGTCGTCGGGCTCCAAATCGAAATGGGACTGCACGTCGAAATTCACTCGCGCGTTGGCGCCGCGAATCAGCACCACTTCCACCAAGGATTTGCTAGGTATCACGATCGGCCGGTTGGATAGCGTGTGCGGCGAGATCGGCACCAAGCCGATTGCCGGAAGCGACGGATGAAGTATCGGCCCACCGCTCGACAACGAATAGGCCGTGGAGCCGGTGGGCGTGGCGATGATCAGGCCGTCGGAACGGAGGTTATAAGCGAATTGGCCGTCGACATAGACTTCGAACTCGATCATGCTGCCCATGGCGCCGCGACTTACCACCACGTCGTTCAGCGCCAACGTGCTAAACACTTTCTTGCGTCTGCGCATAACCGTGGCGTCGAGCAAGGTGCGGTCGTCGTAGGTGTAACTGCCATCGAGCATGGTCTTTAAGGTCGCTTCAACTTCGCCGATGGGAATGTCGGTCAAAAAACCCAGCCGCCCCAGATTGACGCCGATGAGCGGAATATTGTAAGGCGCCAAGGTGCGGGCGACGGATAACAACGTCCCATCGCCGCCGAGCACGACCACCAAATCCACATGCTTGCCGATCTCGTCAAGGGGCGCGGTCTTAAGCGTGTGTGGTTCAAGCTGGATCGCAGCCTGGTTGTCAACGACGACGCGATGGCCGAGACGAACCAGAAAACCGATCACCTGCGCCAGAGGGCGGCTGAGATTTGGGCTGTCATACTTGCCAATGACACCGATGCTTTTGAATGGTTTCGCCATGGAGCGATTAGATCATAACCCATGAAAATTGACAAAGAAGAAGGCAGTTCGAAGAGTCAAATATTTCAGAAACACCCCGCCAGGCGCCGCTCTGGGTGCTGCGCTCCAGGCATGCATGGCTGGGAGGCAATCTAAGTGGGCCTCGTGGCTTAGATTATCAGAAAGGCTTACCCAGCATCGGTCGCTTGCCATGTTGTGAGCGGTGTGCCCGATCCAAAAGAGCGCAGTGACATACTTAGTTAAACATTGAGGACCCATCTCAACTATGAACGCTCCCGCCAAACTTTTCACGTTGGATCCGCCGGTCAGGGCGCACAAATTAACCCTTGACGATTACCAACGCATGGCGGACGCCGGCATCTTGACGCGCGACGCGCACGTCGAGCTTATCGAGGGAGTGATCGTAGACATGTCGCCGATCGAAAGCCACCATGCCGGGATTGTGGATCAAATTTTGCGCTTTTTTGCTGGCCAACCGACGTCGGCGGTGCTGAGGATCCAAAACCCCGTCCGGCTCGGCAATTATACTGAACCCGAACCAGACATCGTATTGCTAAAGCCTCGCAACGATTTTTATAAGAAATCTCATCCGCAGTCGAGCGACGTTCTGCTTATTATTGAGGTAGCCGACTCATCGATCGACTACGATCGCCAGATCAAAATTCCGCTTTACGCCGAACACGGCGTACCCGAAGTGTGGCTCATCGATCTTAACCTGAAACACATTGAGGTCTATCTTGAGCCCAGCAATGACGGTTTTCGCAAACTGCTTAAACCGGCACTGGAAATAGCATTGTCGCCAACGCTTGTCCCTGAGATTACGCTGATTCCGCAATCGCTTTTTTCAGAATAACCCCCAATGCTATTCGGTTAGTCGTTCGGGCTAAGTTCTTGACTCCCTTGCCATCGACTCTGCAGTGAGTAGAAATGAATAGCATCTGGATTAATCAGGTCATTTTGATAAACGACACCAATTTTGGCGGTAGGTTTGGTTTGCGGCAAAATACTTTGCGTAAAGCGGCATGTCCGCTATCGGCGTAGGCGTTGCTGCCATAGCCCATGGAAAGTCTCCGGAGTTATTCCATTTTAAGCCGGAGCTTGCAATGATCAACTGTGGAACTTGCTTTGAATTGAGATACCTCTGAAATCGGTTCTCGAATCAGTTTGCGTCAATCTGGCCGCTAACGTTTAGCTCTTGACTGGACTTTAGGATGAAACCCGGCCCGCAGTGCGTCTATCGCTTCTTCGGTGGTTTTAACGCTCGCTTCTTGCGGGCAGAAAAAATCCTTCATCAATGCGGTCTGGTAGGTTCTGGTACCCGACTCCGTCACCGCGGTCCATTTCGAGGATCGCGCAGCGCCCCAGGTGCGGTCCTTGCGACCTAGCGCATAGAGTTTCTTCTCGCGTGTATCACAGCGTATGCCCTCATAAGTGACATTCAGTGCACCGCCGGTCGAGCGGATAACCATGGTGTAGCGCATCACGCCGTCGGCGCCGAGACTGAGGGTTTTGCCGTCGACAAAAAATCGATTACTGCTGGCCGCCATTTCCACGGGAATCAAGTCTTCGTCCCTGGGGTAATCCGGTGGCGCGATCGATTCTTCCACCCATTCGGGTTTGTCCGCTTGCTCCGGCATAACCCCCGGTCGAGGATTGATCGGCCGCTGCGCGAAGCTGATCAGGGGTAATAAGGAGAGCGAAACGACAGCGATGAGTTGGTATTTTTTCAATGTGAGCTTTCGAATATAGTTAACGGCTTATCTTTTTTCCGAGACGGGGTCAGGCACAGGGAATTACTCCTTTCTCACCGCGGGAGAAGTGCCTGCCGTCGGCTCGACCGGGAGGTGGGGATGAGGGTGCAGCGTCTCGCGAATCGTGAGAAAAATAACAATCGGAGATCGTTGGTTTGCGCCGACGTTAACGCAAATACATGTAATCTCGCGTCAGCGGATAGGCCGGATAACCACCCACGTTGGGCTTACTCGCAAGCACCTGATGCAACGCGTCCCAATTGCGTTCGAACGCCACGGCGAACCCCGCCATGTAGGTGCGCCAGATGCGGAATTTCTTTTCGCCCACAAGCGCGAGCGCTTGTTCCTGATTGGTTTCCAGTCGATCGACCCAATGCCATAAGGTCTTGGCATAGTGGATGCGCAGGTTCTCGACATCGGAACACTCCAGGCCTTCCCGCGCCATGATCTCCAGCACCTTGGAAATATGGGTCAATTCGCCGTCGGGGAAAACGTATTTGTCGATGAACTTGCCATTCTCTTCGTCCCTGATCTCATCGTCGAACGAGACCGAGGTGATGCCGTGGTTCATCACCAAGCCGCCTCGCTTGAGCAGGTTGTTGATCTTGCGAAAATAGACCGGCAGGTTGCGCACGCCCACGTGCTCGAACATGCCCACGCTCGCGATCTTGTCGAAGGGTTCCGACTCCGGCAGATCGCGATAATCCATGAGGCGGATTTCCACCTTGCCCGTCAGCCCCTGGCTGCGAACATAGTCTGTGACGTAGTCGAACTGGTTTTGGCTGATGGTGATGCCGACCGCCGAGACGCCGTAGTTCTCCGCGGCCCATAGAATCAGTCCGCCCCAGCCGCAGCCGATGTCGAGAAACCGCTCGCCTGGCTTGAGCATCAGTTTGCGGCAAATATGGTCGAGTTTATTGGCCTGGGCTTGGTCGAGGCTATCGTCGGCGTTCTTGAAATAAGCGCACGAATAGACCCGCCGCTCATCCAGCCACAGGGCATAGAATTCGTTCGATACGTCGTAATGGGAGGAAATGGCCTTGCGATCAGAAAAGCGGCTGTGGCGCCAGAACTTGAGCTTATTGAAGTTCGCTTTTCGCTGGGTCGAATCCGGAAGGCCGATCAGCGGCAGCAAAAGATCGATTACGTCGCGGATGCGGCCGCTAAAATCTACCCGGCCTTCAACATAGCTTTCGGCGAACTTGCCCAAGCTGGGATTGGCAAGTAGCATCAACGTCGACGGCGAGCTGAACTTTAGAGTGGCGCGCGGGGGCGACTTGCCAATTACCTTTTTCTCGTTCCACAAATCGACAGCCAGCGGGAGCCCTAATTCGGCTATCTTCTTCTGCAGAGTATCGGCTATGGTATTGGCTAACATGGCAATCCCTCTTTTGTTACGTTATTGTATCGAACCCTGGCTCGAACGTGTAGTGATTTTGTGTTCGCTCTCACTATACGCGAAGTCCTTTCAAAAATTATTAATCGGGTCCAACCCCGATAGGCAAAGCATAGGTTGCAAGGTAACTGCAATATGAATGCAAAGTGGCAGTTCTGGATTGACCGCGGCGGCACTTTTACCGATGTTGTGGCACGTCGACCCGATGGCACGATCTTGACGCAGAAGCTCCTGTCCGACAATCCCGCTCGATATGCCGATGCGGCCATCCAGGGTATCCGCGATTTTCTCGAGCTGCCTTCCAGTGAGCCGATCCCGGCGGAGCGAATCGCCGCCGTGAAAATGGGCACCACGGTGGCGACGAATGCCTTGCTGGAGCGCAAGGGTGAGCCGACGTTATTGGTCATCACCAAGGGTTTTCGCGATGCGCTGCGTATCGGTTACCAGGCACGGCCTAAGCTATTCGCCCGCAAGATCGAATTGCCGGATATGTTGTACCGGGAGGTGATCGAGGCCGACGAGCGTATCGGCGCCCACGGCGAAGTGGTGCGTGCGCTGGATCGTGCCGCGCTGCGTGTCGCCTTTACGCAAGCCTATGCCCGAGGCCTGCGGGGCTGCGCAATCGTGTTCCTGCACGGCTACCGCTACACTGCGCACGAGTCGGCCGCTGCGGAACTGGCGCGCGACGTCGGCTTTACCCAGATATCCGTATCGCATCAAGTGAGTCCGTTGATGAAAATCGTCAGTCGCGGCGATACCAGCGTGGTCGATGCCTTTGTTGCACCGTTGCTGCGGCGCTATGTGGACCAAGTGGCGGAGCCATTGCGCGGCAGTCCGTTGCTGTTTATGCAATCCAACGGCGGCCTGGTGGAGGCGCGGCGCTTCCAGGGAAAGGACAGCATCCTCTCCGGCCCGGCGGGCGGCGTCGTGGGCGCACAAATTGTTGCCGAGCGCGCCGGGTTCAATCGCTTCATAGCTTTCGACATGGGCGGCACGTCCACCGATGTCGCCCATTATGCCGATGGCTACGAGCGTACCTTCGACAGCATGGTGGCGGGGGTGCGCATACGGGCGCCGATGATGCAAATTCACACCATCGCGGCCGGCGGCGGATCGATCCTGCGTTTCGACGGATCGCGCTACCGCGTTGGTCCCGAGTCGGCCGGCGCGAACCCCGGACCTGCGTGTTACCGGCGCGGCGGGCCGCTGACGGTGACCGATGCGAATGTAATGGTCGGCAAGATCCATCCGGAGTTTTTTCCCAAAGTATTCGGCCCCACCGGCGATCAACCGATCGACACCGCCATCGTGACGGAAAAATTCGCGGCATTCGCGCGCGAAGTCAGCGCCGCGGTTGGAAAGGGAGTAACTCCCGAGCAACTGGCCGATGGCTTCCTGCAAGTCGCCGTGGAAAATGTGGCAAACGCCATCAAGCATATTTCCGTTCAGCGCGGTTTCAATGTCACGCAATACGCCCTGGTGAGTTTCGGCGGCGCCGGCGGACAGATTGCCTGCCGCGTGGCGGATACACTCGGCATGAGTTCGATTTTGGTTCATCCGCTTGCCGGCGTGCTATCGGCCTATGGCATCGGCGTCGCGCAAACTCGCGTCATGCGCGAGAAGACCGCAGAGATCACCTTCGACGTTGCCGCCATCGCACAGTTGGAAACGCTGTTTGGTGAATTGATCTACAGCGCGAAACAAGAATTGGCGCTGCAGTCAGTCGCGCCAGAAACCGCGAGCATTCAGCGCCGCGTCCATCTCAAATACGACGGCACCGATACGCCATTGGAAATTCCTTATGACAACGTGGACGACACGCTGCGGCGATTCGAATCCACTTATCAACAGCGCTATGGGTTTCTGATGCCGGATAAGCGCCTCATCGCCGACGCCGTCTCGGTGGAAGCGGCGAGTCCGCGGGACGATGAAGCGAGCGACGCGCTTACGGCACAAGGGATAACGCCGTTAATGCCGCCGCCACGCGCCCGCGTCGATATTTTCACCGATGGCAAGTCCGTCGATACGCCCATTTACGATTGGGCCGATCTGCGCGCAGGCCACAAGATCACCGGCCCCGCGATCGTCATCGACGCCAATGCCACGACGGTGATCGAACCGGGCTGGCACGGTGACTTCTCCGCTCGCGGCGACTTGGTGCTGTCCCGCGTGAGCGCACTCAGACGAGACGTCGCAGCCGGCACGAAGGCCGACCCGGTGATGTTGGAAATATTCCATAACCGCTTCATGAACATCGCTGAGCAGATGGGGATCGCGCTCGCCAACACGGCCTATTCGGTCAACATCAAAGAGCGCTTGGATTTTTCCTGCGCCCTGTTCGATCCGGATGGCGGCCTGATCGCCAACGCCCCCCACATCCCGGTGCATCTGGGTTCCATGGGCGACAGCGTGTTGACGGTGTTAGAGAGCAAGCATCCGCTAAAACCCGGCAACGTTTGGGTGATCAACGCGCCTTATCACGGCGGCACCCATCTTCCCGATGTCACCGTGGTCGCGCCGGTATTCGATAATGAGGCACGCCGCATATTGTTTTTTGTCGCCGCCCGTGGCCACCACGCCGACATCGGCGGCATCACGCCCGGCTCCATGCCGCCCCACAGCAAGAGCGTCGAGGAAGAAGGCGTATTGTTCGACGATGAATTGCTGATCGAGAACGGCCGTTTCCGCGAGGCGGAGGTTCGCGCGTTGCTCGCATCGGGGCGCTATCCGGCGCGCAATCCCGATCAAAATATCGCCGACCTGAAAGCGAAAATCGCGGCCTGCAACAAAGGCATCCAGGAAGTCCGCGGCATGATGGCCGAGTATGGCCTGGAAGCCGTGCAGGCTTACATGGGCCACGTGCAAGACAACGCCGCGGAGCAAGTGCGGCGCCTGCTCACGGTGCTTAAGGAGGGCCGCTTCGAATACGAAATGGATAACGGCGCCCGGGTGGTCGTCGCGATCCGCATCGATCGCGCGGCGCGCACGGCGGTGATCGACTTCACCGGCACCTCGCCGCAACAAGCAAGCAATTTCAACGCGCCCTCGTCGGTGTGCAAAGCGGCGGTGCTGTACGTGTTTCGTACGCTGGTGGATGATGATATTCCGCTCAACTCGGGATGCTTACGGCCGCTTACCTTGGTGATTCCCGAGGGTTCGATGCTCAAGCCGCGTTATCCCGCGGCGGTGGTGGCGGGTAATGTCGAGACCTCGCAAGCGATCGTCGACGCGCTATACGGCGCGCTCGGCGTGCAAGCGGCGGCGCAAGGGACGATGAACAATTTCACATGGGGCAATGAGCGCTACCAGAACTA
Organism: Pseudomonadota bacterium; assembly: GCA_030856925.1. Taxonomy (GTDB): domain Bacteria; phylum Pseudomonadota; class Gammaproteobacteria; order Burkholderiales; family JALYOK01; genus JALYOK01. The sequence goes on along the minus strand of JALYOK010000289.1, from coordinate 2,462 downwards.
CGAAACCATTTGCGGCGGCAGCGGCGCCGGTCCCGATCACGATGGCGCCAGCGCCGTGCACACGCACATGACCAATACGCGGCTGACCGACCCGGAGGTATTGGAATGGCGATTCCCGGTTCTCCTGGAAAGTTTCGAGATACGCCGCGGCAGCGGCGGTGCCGGCCGGCATCGCGGCGGAGATGGCACGACGCGGCGCATGCGCTTCCTGGAAAAGATGACCGCCGCCATACTGGCCAATCATCGCCGAGTGCCGCCCTTTGGTCTCGCCGGCGGCGAGCCGGGCGAATGCGGACGCAACTGGGTAGAGCGCGTCGATGGCCGCATCGAAGAGTTCGGCGCGCAGCATGAAGTCGAGCTGCAGCCCGGCGATGTGTTCGTGTTGCAGACACCGTCAGGGGGAGGTTTCGGGATTCCCCCAGCAAATGGACAGGCTAATCAAGCCAGGAGGCATACGGAATAAAGCTCTGCAGACATGCTAATCGGAGAGCCGCACCAGTATTGGTTCTCCTGCATGTTGTTATGGCTGCTTGGCGGCGCGCTCCTGGATCAGTAGTGCCTCGGCCAGCGAGCGTGGTGAATGAATCGTCACGCCGGCGATCGTTTTGCCATAAAGCGCACCGAAATGCGTCCGGTCGCCCGTCACCAACGCGTCGCATCCCAGGCGGATGGCGGCCGCCAGCACCGGCCGGTCCTTGTCCGGGAGCAGATCGAACGCATCCGCCGGTAGTTGGGTGGCCTGAAATGGGGACGTTTCCAGACGCGGCAGCAACGTTTCGAGAGCCGTCAGCGCCGCGGCGTCTTTCGCCGCAAGGTTTCGCCGTGCCTCGGCAATTACGTAGCCGTCCGCGCACAGGCCGTGGCCGCCCGCATGCAGCCGCGACAGCAGTTCGCGCACGGCGCCGTCGGACTTCGCAGCGGAAAAGATAACGTTGGCGTCGAGAAAGATGCGCACAGGCCGTTACGGCCTTAACGCTTGCGCTTCGTTGTCGGCTTTCGGGTGACGGCGGTGCGGGGCACCTTGGCCGCCGGGCGTAGCACTTGCCCGAGGTCGGCCTCCGCTTCGTCGAACTCGCGAACCCGCTCCTCGCTATACATTTCCACGGGCAGTGTGATCGCCGGGCGCAGGAGCAAGCCCTCGGGAGTCGTCTCTGCGATCAACTGATCGTCGGCCTTGAGGCCAAGCGTCTGGCGGAGTTTTGCAGGCAACGTGACGATGCCGCGGCTGGAAATGGTAAGTGTGGTTTTCATATGATGCAGTATAACGGCAATACTGTTTTTCTGCACACTAGCGAACGGTCCCCCGAAGACACTACGCCTGGAGTCTATCCAGTAGTGCCTTCGCTTCCAGCAGGTCATGGGTGTCGAAGCCTTCGGTGAACCAGCCGTATACCGGCGCAAGGAGGTCGTAGGCCTCCTTCCGTTTGCCCTGCGATTGCCACAGTCGCGCGAGGCTGGTCGAGGTGCGCAGTTCCCAGGACTTCGCCTGCTGTTCGCGTCCGACGTCGAGCGAGGCGAGGTAGTTGTCTTCCGCGGCGTCCAATTTCCCCTGCTGCTGCAGCATCCAGCCTTTGAGCCGCAGGATTTCGGCAAGGTGAGAGCGCTCCTCCCCGCCCGGCCTCGCAATCTGCGCGAGACTCTCTTCGATCAAACTCAATCCACCGTCGATATAACCTGTCAGCGCCAATCCTTCAGCCAAGGTCGCTCGAAGGTAAGGCATCCAAACCTCGGCGCCACCCGCGTTCCACCTTTCGATTGCACCCCGTAGACGGGGGATGCCGTCAGCGAGGCGCCCTGCCCGCAGCCAGGCGAGGCCCTTTATGATCTGCGCCAGCTCGTCGTAGATAACGGGCAGACTGTGCGCCCGGCCCAGCCGCTCAGCCTCTTCGACGCGCGCCAGAAGACGCTCGGGTTCGCAGCGATAATCCGAAACCTGGCCGCTCGCGGTGAGCGCAAAGCCGAGGTCGAAAGGGTGGCCGCGCCGGCGAGCATGCGCTACGTTGGCATCGCAAAGCTGCACGGCGCGCTCCGGATAGCCGAGCATCCAGGCCACAAGGGAGACGTAGATGCCGGCACCGGTCTTCGGGTCGGTGTTCATGATGTCCGCGAGATGGCGGTGCTGCTCCTCGCTGTACAGCGCCAGCACCCGGTCTCCATGCACGCGTGACCGGTTGAAGTCTCCCCGATAAAAATGGGTGGTGCATGCCGCCCTGTGTCCCACGATCAACAGTTCCGGATCCCCGCTAGCTTCTGCCGTAGCCAGCATTTCATTCACCCAGGCTAGGGATTCAGCGATGCGGCCCTGGGTCATCACGTTGGCCCACAGTCCGTATAAGATCGGCACTAACGCCTCGTGGCGGCCGAGGGACTTGGCCAACCCAAGCGCCGGGTGAAAGCTGGTCCAGACCTCAGGCGCTCCCCAGCCTTTGAGCGCCAACCAGGCCGTGCCGAGCGGAGTGCGC
>JALYOK010000285.1 GCA_030856925.1 Pseudomonadota bacterium | reverse complement strand
ACCAAGGAGATCTTCGCGGACCCCGAATTGACACGGGATTCGATTCCCATCAAAATAACCAACTTTTCGCAGGCCTCTCTCCGGAACGACTTGGAGCCGGTGGCAAAACGTCGTTTTCCTGAAATCGGTCAGTGTTTACAATGGCTTGAAAATTATGCTCCGGCCCGCATGACGGGCTCCGGCGGCGCGGTTTTCGCGGCATTCTCGGATGAGGGCAGTGCCCAAAAGGCGCTTAATGTCCTGCCGGAGACGATGCAAGGATTTGTAGCCGAGGGGTGGTCCGTCCATCCGCTCGCCGGGTTATAGAATTTGGGGAGTCGCCAAGTGGTAAGGCACCGGATTTTGATTCCGGCATTCGTAGGTTCGATCCCTACCTCCCCAGCCAGATTGCAGGATTTAGGAGCGAGGATTTAGGATTTAGAAGCGACCGAGTGACTGTATGTGAAATTTTTTTCCGATGCTTGTCAAATAACCGATACCAAACCAAATCCTAAATCCTCGCTCCTAAATCCTAGTCCTAAATATGGCCTACGAAAACTTAATGGTCTTTACCGGTAACGCGAATCCCGTCCTCGCGGATGCCGTCGCGCGCCATCTCAATTTGTCTCTGGGCCGCGCCACCGTGGGCCGTTTCAGCGATGGTGAGATCAGGGTGGAGATCCTAGAGAACGTGCGCGGCAAAGATGTTTTCGTATTGCAATCCACCTGCAACCCATCGAACGACAATCTGATGGAACTGTTGGTCATGGTCGATGCGCTCAAGCGCGCGTCCGCAGGCCGAATTACCGCCGCCATTCCGTATTTCGGCTACGCGCGCCAGGATCGCCGCCCCCGTTCGTCGCGGGTGCCGATCACCGCGAAAATGATCGCCAATATGCTCAGTAGCGTCGGCACCGATCGGGTCATGACCATGGACTTGCACTCCGATCAAATTCAAGGCTTCTTCGATATTCCCGTGGATAACATCTATGGCACGCCGGTATTGCTGGAAGACATTTGGAAGCATAAGTACGCGGACACGGTGATCGTGTCGCCGGACGTGGGCGGTGTGGTGCGCGCCCGCGCGATCGCCAAGCGCTTGGACGATGCCGAGCTGGTCATCATCGACAAGCGCCGTCCGAAGCCGAACGTTTCGCAAGTAATGAACGTGATCGGCGAGGTCAAAGACCGCACCTGCGTGATCGTTGATGATTTGGTCAACACCGCGACCACTTTATGCGAGGCGGCCCGTGCGCTAAAAGAACAGGGCGCGAAGAAAGTATTATCCTATTGCGTGCACCCCGTATTGTCGGGTCGCGCGGTCGAGCGCATCGGCAATTCCGCGCTCGACGAACTGGTGGTGACCGATACGATTCCCCTGAGCGAGGCGGCGATGGCGTGTAAGCGCATTCGGCCCCTGACGGTCGCGCCGCTGCTCGCGGAAACCATGCGCCGTATAAGCGAAGGCGATTCCGTGAGTTCGCTGTTCGTCGAATAAGTTTTTGGTGGCTAGTGAAAACTAGCCGAATACAACGGGTCAACTGGACGCGGTTGACTCATATTTGGAGCAAGCAATGAAAATCGAAATCACAGCAACAACCCGGAAGACACAGGGCACGGGTGCGAGCCGCCGCCTGCGTATCGCCGGTCGCGTCCCCGGTATTTTGTACGGTGGCAGCGAAAAACCCATGCCGATCGAGCTCGATCACAACGAGATTTTTCACAAGCTGCGCGCCGAAGTGTTCCACTCGTCCATTCTGACCATGAAACTCGATGGCGCCGATCGGCAAGTCTTGCTGCGCGACGTACAGCGTCACCCGTTCCGCCAAATCGTCGGTCACGTGGATTTCCAGCGCATAGACGCCGACACCAAGATCCACATGAAAGTGCCGTTGCACTTCATCAACGACGATGTCGCGCCCGGTGTAAAATTATCCGGTGGTTTGGTCAGCCGCGTGATGAACGAAATCGATGTGATGTGCTTGCCGAAGGATTTACCTGAGTTCATTCAAGTTGACCTTCTCAATCTCGTCGCCGGCCACTCATTGCACGTGAAGGAATTGACCCTGCCCGCCGGTGTGGATGTCGTTGCGAAAGTTAAGCTCGAGAATCCGGTGGTCGCCACGATCGTCATACCGAGGGCCGCCATAGCCGAAGAAGAAGAAGAAGCCGCAGCCGCAGCCGTCGCGGCCGCTGAAGTTCCGGCCACTGCCCAGCCGCCGAAAGAAAAATCCGACGACAAAGCGCCTGCCAAGAAAGACGAGAAAAAGAAATAACCTCAGTCACCGTTTCTTTGCTGCTGTTGCCCGTCCCGGTCCGCCGGGCGGGCAATTTTTTTATTGGTATGTCATCCTGAGGGTGGCGAAGGATCTGCTGTGCGCGGCTGTGGAATCGGCAAAGACAGCAGATCCTTCGCGACGCTCAGGATGACAATTGGAAATGTTCATCAAACTCATCGTCGGCCTAGGCAATCCCGGTAGCGATTACGCGAAGACTCGCCACAACGCCGGTTTTTGGTGGATAAACGAATTGTGCGCAAACGAACGTGTTTCGCTCAAGCCGGATAAGAAATTTCACGGCAATACGGCACGCTTGAGTGTGGGCGGCCATGAGTTATGGCTGCTGCAGCCGATGACCTACATGAATGTCAGCGGTCGCGCCGTGCTGGCATTGGCGACGTTCTACAAAATTGTTCCGCAAGAAATTCTGGTGGTGCACGACGAGTTGGATTTGCCTCCCGGCACGGTCAAGATGAAGCACGGTGGGGGCCACGGCGGCCACAATGGCTTGAAGGATATCGTCGCCCATTTGAGTACGCCTGATTTTTGGCGGCTGCGTATCGGCATCGGCCATCCCGGCGATCGCGATGCGGTGCTCCATTTCGTGTTACGACCGCCTCGAGTCGAAGAACGAGTGGCGATGGAGGAATCCATCACCCGTTCGCTTCAGATTTTTCCACAAATCGCGCGCGGCGATCTACAAGCTGCCATGTTGAAATTGCACACTCGTCCGAAAGTCGAAGTGGATTCCAAAGAGGAAAGTAAATGAGTTTGCAATGTGGTATTGTCGGCTTGCCCAACGTCGGTAAATCGACGCTGTTTAATGCCCTGACCAAGGCGGGCATCGCCGCCGAGAATTATCCGTTCTGCACCATCGAGCCGAACGTAGGGGTGGTG
>JALYOK010000277.1 GCA_030856925.1 Pseudomonadota bacterium | reverse complement strand
AACACAATATTGACACGACGCTATTGGCCTTCAACCTTTTAAGCGCTTAATTGAGGCTGCCTGCATCAGCATATCCAGTTGGGTTTCCAAGCGGATCACCCGTTCCGTTAGGTTCTCTATTTTTGCTTGTTGGAACTTCATGGCTTCCGACTGCCGATTGACTTTGTCTTCCAGCTTGATGATGGCGGTTAGCGCACTCCATACCCTATCTGTGACCCCCATTACCGGGCCGTCCGAGCGGGTCGTTTGGCCGCTTTCGTTTCCATTGCTGCAATTCGTTTGTTACTCGCTACAATAAACTCAAGCGCGTCATCGATTGAAGCGCATGCACGATCGGCAGCGTCCTTTGCCGCTACCGCGAGAGTGTTCAACTCATTTTCTGCGTCGATTGATTGGTAGGCGAACGCACCGCGTCGCATCAATTCCGAAACCGGCAAATCGAGCTTCTTCGCCTTGGCGGTGATGGCACGCTTATCTTGGGCGGTTGCTTGTACGACGATTCGTTCAACGGCGGCAGCCAATTTCAACACTCCTCATTAAAATTAGATAATGTACATGGTATGTACGTCGATGGGGAATGTCGAGTGCGCTTTAGGCGGCAGGCTCAGACACACAAAAATGGATTGATTTGCTAGCGAGATCCAACAAGAACGAGTGCGAGTCATGTGCAATCTCCCGGCTGACGGAGGAGCCCACAGTCGCACCATTCCAGGACTGCCTCAATGCTCGCAGGGGGAAAGATAACCTTCCAAGATCTGCGCTCGTTAGTCTTCACCCGAGCTTTGCGAAGGACAAGGGGCCAGCCCGGAATAATACTTCTGTTCTCGCAAACGCGCCCGCGGCGGGACAACAACTTGTTCCTAATTGAGCAAACGGGTTTTCTGTTTAAGTTCGGCGATAAGTTCGCGCGTTGCATCGTCTTCCGCGGCGTCGCTATCCATGGCCACCACAAGCTCGAAATCCGCCAACGCCGCACGGTAACAGTCGAGGCGATAGTACGACATAGCGCGATCCCGCAGCTCCTTTGGATCGTCGGGGTTGACGGCGACGATGAAATTAGTAACGGCGATCAATTTTTCAAACTCGCCGCGATCGGCATAAATACCTTTCAGATTTCGCGCCAGCCGGGTGAGGATTTCGCGTTGGGAGGCGGGCCGCAACAACAGGTTCAGCGAAACCTCGGTGTCATCGTCCGAGCCCGAGGTTTGTTTCAGGCGCTCGCGTAAATCGCGCTCCGACAGGCTAATGCCGCGATTAAAGGGATCCAGCACAATGACGCCGTGGTCAGTGACGCATTTCACCAGGAAATGCCCGGGGAATGATACGCCTTGCAACGGCAAGCCGAGGCGGCGGCCGACTTCCATGTACAGAATAGATAGGGTGATCGGAATGCCGGTGCGGCGATCGATGACGTCGTTCAAGCAACTGTTGCGTGGGTCGTAATAATCATCATGATTGCCGCAATAACCCAATTCGCGAAACAGGAAGTGATTGAGCATGCTGATTACGTGCGGCTTGCCAGCATCGGCCGGCAGACGCGATTTCAATTGCGTGGCGACCCCATCCAAGGCTTTAAGATAATCGCTGACGTCGAGATTCGGATATTCATGCTGGGCGATGACCAGCGCGCACTCGGCGATATCGACCGAATTGTCGGGGAGGCGGACCAGTTTCGAGAGGCGTTGGTCGGGCGAGATCATCGTTAAAATATATGCTTTTGGCTAGCGGTGTCAATCGCACGGCTGAGACCCCTCGATTTTTTAATCACCGTTGCAGGTCGTTAAAAAACGTAACGAGGATGCCCGTATGCGAGGCGCACGGCGCGCAGGAACCGGAATGTACCCGGGATACATGAGGATTCCGAGCACCGCGCAACGACGTGGCCCTAGGCCAGCCCGCAGACGGGCGCCGCACTAGTTTTTAGAGGTAAAACTCCTGCGGATCGATGCCATAGGCCCCGGTGGGCAAATCACGTTTAATATAATAAGGCGTCTTATCGTCGCTCATGGGATCGGTAATGAGGTTCAGCGTCGCGGGATATTGATACGGCTTTTTATCGGGATCCAATAACAACATAATCTTGGGTTTGAGGCGCCTGACTTTGTGCTGTCCGATGACCACGGCGACATCGCCGGTGTTGAGTTCTACCAGGCTACCGACCGGGAAAATGCCGATCCCTTGAATAAATTGCTCCGTGAGCGCTTCGGGGAACGCCGTACCCTTCCAGCGGTTGAACTGCTGTAACGCCTGATGGGTTGAAATCGCTTCGGCGTAGGGCCGCTGGCTCACCATGGCGTCGAAGGAATCGACGATACCCGCCATGGCGGCGAAAGAGGAAATCTGATCACCCTTCAGGCCGTTCGGATAACCGCTGCCATCGTGCCGTTCGTGGTGTTGGGCGACCACCATCAACACTTCTTTGGAAATTTCGGTGGTCTTGCGCAAGATGTCGACACTGTGGTTGACGTGAAACCTCATCTCTTTGAACTCTTCCGGGGACAACTTGCCGGATTTGGCGAGGAGCTCCTCCCTGATACGCAGTTTTCCAATGTCCTGCATCAGTCCGCTGACGCCAAGTATCCGCAATTTATCCTCCGGGTAGCCAAGATGGCGGCCGAACGCCAGCATGTAAACCGCGACGTCAGTACCATGATTGTAGGCGTAGGAATCGCGAGTTTTCAGTTTGGTGAGCCACAGCAGCGCGTCGGGGTTGTTACCCATGCTGTCCACCATTTCGTCGATCACTTTGTTTATTTTTTCGATATCGACCGGGCGGTCGCGGCGCAGGTCTTCGACCACGTCGCGGATCACTTCGCGGGAGTTAAGGTGCACCTCTTTCGCTTTTATTAGATCCACGTCGAGGACGATTTTGTTTTGGGCGATGCGAATGAGCGGCTTGTTGGTAGACATATCCGTTTCGCCCGCCGCTTGTTCCTGCTCCTCCAGCGATTGGAACTTGGAGCGCAGCGTTGACAAGATTTGTTTGAACAGGCCGGACCTTTCTATTGTCTCTGCTTTTTGCCAGATCTGGCGCTTGGGACCACTCGCTGCGTCCTTATGGTAAATGATGACCGGGTCGGACGTCTTGCCGCGCACCGCTTGGTCGATGGTGAAATCGAGATCGTCCGTTTCGTTTCCAGCGCCAGCCAGCAGTGAAGGTTTTTTCACGGATTCTGTGCTAGTGATGATCACGTGCGGAGGCGTAGAGGCTTGTAGGCGAGGGCGGCCTGCATTTGCCTCCGCTTTCGGCTGAGGCAGCGACAATTTTGCTACCGCTGCAGGTGTCGATGTCGCGGGGTCGACGAATACATGGTTGCACAGGTGTTGAATCTCCGCCAGGTCCTCGTCGTTGTCGAGCATGAATCCCTGCAGGAGGAACGGCGTGTCCAACCATGGCCGATCGAGCTCGGCCACAAACATGCCCATGGTTAAGTCTCTAACCGCTACTTTTACGGTCAATATATTTCCTATTTGACAACCGCGCCAAGTCTATGGACGACTCGCAATTTATGCCGGCGCGCGCTTGCTGGTTAGATTTTTTACCAAGGGCAGTGCCGTTGTCAGCGAGCGCGGCTGTGGTTCTGTGCGTCAACTACCGCCAGGGCCGTCATATTGACGATGCGCCTTACGGTCGCCGAAGGTGTGAGAATGTGCACGGCGCGAGCC
>JALYOK010000271.1 GCA_030856925.1 Pseudomonadota bacterium | reverse complement strand
TCCCAAGCGAAGAGACCACACCACCGGTCACGAAGACGAACTTAGTCATGGGAAATCGGCTGACTTGAAAGACGGAGTTTAGCTTAAAAGCGGTTTTGCAACAATGAACGCGGCCGGACCACATTCGGTGACCGACGCGAAACCGACGGATCTCTTAACGCCCCCGGGGCCACACCGGCGTTGCCTCCCACGATAGGCTCGATACCTCTGGCCGTAAGCTCTGACCTGTCTCGTCGGCGCGGGTCAGACCGCTTAGTTTGTGGCCGCGGGCGACCAGCGCGCAAACAACAAAGCTACCGATGTAGCCGGCGGCGCCAATGATACACATGTTTGGAAATGCCCTCCGGATCGCTCAATTGAGACTAGCCCTGCCCAGCTCGCGGAAATAAAAAGCCCCGCACGCGGCGGGGCTAAGGAGGAGGCAGTGAACACCGGCATGAACTTGCTGGTGTAATCCGCAATGACATTATTCGCTGGTAGACGGGAAGTGAAAATACGCCAAAAGGCTTAAAGAGCATCGGCCAGAAGTAGTAGGCCGAAAGTAGTAGAGAGAAACGAAATTACTTGCCAGCAGTCTTTTTCTTAGGCGGCTTGGCGATGGTTTCCGCAGTTGCCATTTCGTCCGGCTTGAGAAAATTCCATGGCCAATTCTTCGGATCGAGAAACGGATTATCGATCGATGCGGTTTTTTCCGGCTCGGACGAGCTGGGCGACAACAAAGCCTTCTGATACTCGAGGGATTTAATGCTGACTTCCAGCATGCCCAGACTGGTCTGTAACCAAGTTTGCACGGCCTTCAGCTCGGTAATCTTCTTTTCGACGTCCTCAAGGGACAAACTGGGCATCAGAAAATTCTGCAACGGAAAAGCAAACGGGTTTGCCATTTTTTGAAACAACTCGAACATTGCCTGGGGCGAACTGGAATCTGTCATCCTAGCCTCCTAACGCTGTCACAGGGGTGTCACGCATATTTTCGAATGAACGCGTGCATCTCAGGATAAATGTTCTCGCGAAACTTGCGGCCGCTGAAAATCCCATAGTGGCCCACATTCGTCGCCAGGAGGTGTTTGTGGCGCGTCGCGGGGATGCCGGTGCACAGCTCGTGCGCGGCTTCCGTCTGACCGTTACCGGAAATGTCGTCGATTTCGCCCTCGATGGAGAACAGCGCCGTGGTTTTGATCGCGCTGGGATCGACCCGCTCGCCGGCAACCATCATCTCACCTCTGGGTAAGTGATGTTCCTGGAACACGGCCTGGATGGTATCAAGATAATACTCCGCCGGCAGGTCCATGACGGCGTTGTATTCATCGTAGAATTTGCGATGGGCCTCGGCATTCTCTCCGTCGCCCTTGACTAAATGATAGTAATAATCCTTGTGAGAATCGATGTGGCGATCCGGGTTCATGGCGACAAAACCCGCCAGTTGGAGAAAACCCGGATAGACGTTGCGGCCGAAGCCGGGATACTTTACCGGCACACGGCTGATGAGCCGGTTCTCGAACCACTCGAGCGGATGTTTCAGCGCGAAATTATTCACCACGGTCGGGCTGCGGCGAGTGTCGATCGGGCCGCCCATCATCAGCATCGTGGTCGGCGTTTTTTCGCCGTGTTGCGCCATCAGCGCTACCGCCGCCAATACCGGCACCGTCGGTTGGCACACCGAAATCACATGGATATCGGGACCGAGGAAGCGGATGAATTCTTGAACATAGGCGACGTAGTCGTCGAAATGAAACGGACCTTCGCTGACCGGCACCGTGCGGGCATCCTTCCAGTCGGTAATATAAACGTCGTGATCGGGGAGAAAGGTTCTCACCGTGTCGCGCAACAGAGTTGCATAATGCCCGGACAAGGGCGCGACCATGAGGACCTTTGGATCTTTGCGCTTACTGTCACGTTTGAAGTGGAGCAAGCGGCAAAACGCCTGGTCGAGTAACACTTCTTCGTTCACGGCAACGAGTCTGCCTTGGATCTTGGTTTCGCTCAGACCGAATTCCGGTTTACGGTAGCGCTGCGTCATGCGTAGAACGACATCGGCGCCGGCGGTCAGCACCCGCGACATCGGATTATGGCTAAACACACTGAACGGATTACCGTAGAATTCCGCCGTGACCGAGGCCCAAAGGCGCAACGGTGCGAGGGAAGCATGCTGCGCTTCGTGCAATTGATATAGCATGTCGCCTATCCTGTTGTGAAAATGTATTTCATACACAGAATAGTGGGTAACACGCCCTATGACAATAGTGTTTCAGCATTTACCACGGCGCCAAATTGATGAATGAAATTAATGCAACAGCCCACTCGTTTGATTTTTATCCTGAAATAGAAATTCATCGGTCGGGTTATTTTTCGCTGGACGAGCGCCACAAAATGTACTGGGAAGAATCGGGCAATCCCGACGGCATGCCGGTGGTGTTTCTTCACGGCGGCCCCGGCGCCGGCGCGACGCCGCAGCATCGGCGCTTTTTCGATCCCGCGTTCTACCGCATCATCATTTTCGATCAACGGGGCGCGGGACGATCCAAACCCTTAGGCGAGATCGTCGACAACACTACGCCCCTACTGGTCCAGGATATCGAACGCTTAAGGGAAATGTTGCAGATCGAACGTTGGCTGGTGTTCGGGGGTTCGTGGGGCTCGACCTTAGCGCTGATCTACGCCGAGACTCATCCCGAGCGCTGCACCGGGCTTATCCTGCGCGGAATTTTCCTGTGCCGCAAAAGTGAGATCGACTGGTTTTTGTACGGCCTCAAGACGTTTTTTCCCGAAGCGTGGTACGACTTCGTCGCAGCAATCCCCGAACGTGAACGCAGCGATTTGCTGGTCGCCTACTACCGGCGGCTGAATGATCCCGATCCCGCCATACACATGCCGGCGGCAAGAACATGGAGCATTTACGAAGGCCGCTGTTCTACGTTGCTGCCGAACCCGCAGTTACTTAATCACTACGCAAGCAATGTCACCGCGCTGGGCCTGGCGCGGATCGAGGCCCATTATTTCGTACACAATATTTTTCTGCCGGAGAATTCGCTGCTGAACAACGTCGACAAGATCCGCTCTATTCCCGGCGTGATCGTACAGGGACGCTACGATGGTGTCTGCCCTATCATTTCCGCCGACGATTTGCACAAGGCGTGGCCCGAGGCCGAATACATCGTTGTGCCGGATGCCGGCCACGCGGCCTTCGAGCCGGGGATACG
>JALYOK010000270.1 GCA_030856925.1 Pseudomonadota bacterium | reverse complement strand
CGTCACAAGGGATGGACAAGATCGAGGCGATGAAGCGCACATCGGTTTGTGGGCGCCCATACTGGCCGACGATCAGCGCTTCGAGCTTGTCGAGTTTCGATTTGGGCGACTCGTCGCGACCGAATTTCAGCGTCCGCTCGAAGTTGTCGATGGTCGGGTAGGACGCACTGTTGACGTGGTAGGGCGAGCACTGGAAGCGCAGCGTGCCCACACCTTGATCCTCTAACCGCTCGCGCAGTGTATTTAAGATACGACTCTTGCCGATGCCGGGCTCTCCGGACAACAGCACGACTTGGCCTTCGCCTTCCTGCGCCTGCTGCCAGCGGTCGAACAAAAGCCCGATCTCCTGTTCACGGCCCACTAACGGGGTGACCTGAGCGCCATGGCTTGCCTCAAAGCGGCTCGCGGCGGCACTGACATCCATTACCCGCCAGGCGTGGACCGGTTCTGAGATCCCCTTTAGTTCATGCTCACCCAGATCGGCGAGTTCGAACGAGTGGCCGACCAAGCGCCGGGTGGACGAGGCGATGACAATTTGATCGGCCGAGGCTAAGCCTTGTAGCCGAGCCGCAAGATTGGGCGTGCTGCCCACCGCTAACTTCGACTGATCGCCCACACCCGCTTGCTCACCGACGACGACCGGACCGGTGGCGATGCCGATGCGTACCGACAACACCTCCGTGGACGATGCCCGCTTGATTGCTTGAACAATCTCCAACGCCGCGCGTAGCGCCCGCTCGGCGTCTTCTTCATGGGCTTTGGGCCAACCGAAGTAGGTGAAATCCCATCGCCCACGTAGCGGGCAACGAAGCCTTCGTAGCGGGCGATGACTTCCCCGCAGCGCGTGCGATAGTCGTGCAGCAATGCGCGCAACTCTTCGGGATCGAGTTTCTCGCTCAGCGCCGTGGAGCCGACCAAGTCGCAGAACATGACCGTGAGTTGGCGGCGTTCGCCGGTGGACGACTCAGGCGTAGCAGGGGACGCCAGGAGAGTCTCCGGAGCGCCTTGCCCATCCAGCTCGGCGACGGCGTGCAGGAGACGCTTGCGGTCGCCGAGCGCAAGACCGAGTTCGCGCAGGTCCGCTTCGCTCAACGAGCGAACGACGTCGAAGTCGATCTTGTTCTCGGAAAAGACCGCTGCGTAGCTCTCCAGTCCCATCTGGGTTAGCCAGTGTGCAAACGATTTCAAACAATCTCCCCTCGGTCGTGTGTCTGGGTGCAAATTAGCTTACCCGCACAGCGCTACCTTTGGCAACCCGTTGCTGCGCCCACCTTCCTCGGTTTTCTATCCGTCATTGCGAGCGTTCACAGTGATGGATCACGGCTGATTCCAGCCGAGACTGAGATGTGGAGTAAAATTTTTCTATAGCCTTAAGAGTTTTCACTCATGGGTACTGTCACCTCACCCGAAGCCTTGGTGCTGCGATGGACCGAGGTTATTAACGACCCCGTATTGCGCAATCTTCCCTATAAATTGGAACTTAACACATCGGGGAAAATCGAGATGAGTCCGGCAAATAATCGCCGCGGTCGTCTGCAGGCGCTTATTGCCGCCGAATTGCTTCGACAATTGCCGCGCGGAACCGTCATCAACGAAGCATCCTTCCTGACGGATATAGGCGTTCGAGTGCCGGATGTCGGCTGGTGCTCACCGGAATTTTTTCACCTCCATCGGGAAGTGACCCCTTACCCAAACGCGCCGGAGATATGCGTCGAAATTGTCTCGGCGTCAAATTCAGTCGCCGAGTTGCAGGAAAAGACTCGCGACTACCTTGCCGCCGCGGCGAAAGAGGTCTGGCAAGTATCCGAGAAGGGCGCTGTCCGTTACTACGATCTACTAGGCGATACAAGCGCCAGCGCATTTGCGGTCATAGTTTCATTGCCACCGTCAGCGTAGATATTCCAAGATTGCTCCGTCGCTGCGCTGCTCGCAATGGCCGGATCAACCACGCTGATGAACGGTGGATCTGCTGCGCTTGATCCACCCTACATTTTTTTGGTATTGCCATAAATTCCAACCAGCTTGCCTCATGGCACTAAATGCCCTGGGAGCCGCATGGGTATTGGCTTTCCAGGCATACCTTGAAAACATGTGGCCCCTGGGCATGGTGCGGCGAATATCACGCTGTATCTATTCCGCGAAGAACTCGCGGACTTTGTCCATCCAGGATTTGGCGCGCGGATTGTGGCGCGCGTCCTGTTGATTGATTTGTTCTAGTTCGCGCAGCAACTCTTTTTGCCGATCCGTCAGCCGCACAGGTGTTTCAACCACGACGTGACACATCAGGTCGCCGTGCGTGGCGCTGCGCAAACCTTTGATGCCTTTGCCTCGCAGCCGAAATACTTGGCCGCTCTGGGTTTCCGCGGGGATCTTGATTTTCGCGTGACCGTCCAAGGTCGGAATCTCAATCTCGCCACCCAGCGCCGCGGTGGTGAAACTCACCGGCATCTCACAGTGCAAGTCGCTGTGCTCGCGGGTGAACACTTGGTGGGGCTTGATATGGATGACGACGTAAAGATCTCCGGCTGGCCCGCCGCTGACGCCATGCTCCCCTTCCGCGGAGAGGCGAATGCGATCGCCCTCGTCGACGCCCGCCGGAATCTTCACCGACAGAGTTTTCTGCTGTTTCAACCGGCCTACACCATGGCAGGTCCCACATGGCGTGGCAATCATCTTGCCGCTGCCGTGGCAGCGCGGGCAAGTTTGTTGCAGCGAAAAAAATCCCTGCTGCATGCGCACTTCACCACGGCCGTTACACGTCGTACAGGTCTGCGGTTGCGTGCCGGGTTTCGCGCCGCTGCCGTGGCAAGTGTCGCATTCTTCCATGGTGGGAATGCGTATCTTGGTCTCGGCGCCGCGCGCGGCTTCTTCCAAACCGATTTCTAAGTTGTAGCGAAGATCGGCGCCTCGATACACGCCTTGCCGTCCGCCGCCGCGCCCACCGCCAAAAATTTCGCCGAAGATGTCGCTGAATGCGTCGGAGAAGCCGCCCATGCCGGCGCCGGCGCCCATGCCCTGGCTCGGGTCCACCCCCGCGTGGCCGAATTGATCGTAGGCCGAGCGCTTGGTGGCATCGGTCAACACTTCATAGGCCTCCTTCGCCTCTTTAAAGTGTTCCTCAGCCTTGGGATTATCCGGACTGCGGTCGGGATGAAATTTCATCGCCAACTTGCGAAACGATTTTTTGATCTCGTCCTCGGACGCATCGCGGTTAACGCCCAGAACTTCGTAGTAGTCTTTTTTTGCCATGGGTTTATTTGGGACTAGGGGCTAGGGGCTCGGGACTAGGGTTGTCGGCTCGAGGCTGGGGTCGATGGATAACTTTCGAGGGCGAAATGACGAAAGGCTAGCCGGTCAAATAACCGACTAGCCCCTAGTCCCCAGCCCCTAATGCCTTTTACTTTTTACCTTCCTTCACTTCTTCAAACTCGGCATCGACAACGTTATCGTCGTTGGGCTTGCTAGTTCCGCCCTCGCCTTGCGCCGGGCCGGCGGCACCCGCCGCCTGCGCGGCTTGCGCATCGGCGTACATCTTCTCGCCAAGTTTTTGCGAAGCTTCCATCAGCACTTGGTTCTTCGCTTCGATCGCATCCTTGTCGTTGGACTTGAGCGCTTCTTCCGCATCCTTGATAGCGGATTCTATCTTGGCTTTTTCGCCGCCCTCGAGTTTGTCGCCGTACTCGCCCAAGGATTTCTTCACGCTATGGACCATGGCTTCCAGGCCGTTGCGGGCATTGACTAACTCAAGCTGTTTTTTGTCGTCTTCCGCGTTGATTTCGGCATCCTTGACCATGCGCTTGATCTCATCCTCGGACAAACCGGAGCTCGCCTTGATGGTGATTTTGTTCTCTTTACCGGTGGCTTTGTCTTTGGCGTTCACGTGCAAAATACCATTGGCATCGATGTCGAACGTGACTTCGATCTG
>JALYOK010000247.1 GCA_030856925.1 Pseudomonadota bacterium | reverse complement strand
CTCGAGGCCCAAAGAAAGCGCCCGTGGTAGAGGTCAAGCAAGCGTTCGCAGCGAATGACAATCTCGCCGGGGTCCAGTTCATCGACGGAAATTTGCAAGCGCGCGTGCAACGCGTCCGCTTCGCGCGTGAAGTTCCAGACATCGACGGACACGTAGTCGTCGTCCAAACGCATTATGCCTGCCTCGACTCGCAGGGCTCGCTGCGTGCCGAGGAGTCTGCGAAGACGATAGAGTGTCGTGTCCAAGGTGCTATCGGCAAGCGTCGCTTGCGAGCGCGGCCAAAGTGCCTGCTCGATGTGGGATTTATCGATGCCGTCCGGGCCCGCGGCGATCAACAAACACAACAATTCGGCAAGGCGGGATTGGGCGCGGATGAGGGTGGGCGCAAGCGACGGGGCTCGACGCACCGAAAAATATCCGAGACAGCGAATCTCGATCTTGGGGGCGTTCGCCTTGGTTACGCGCGCCGCTAAGCGGCGCTTGCGACCTGGTGAGTCTGCAGGTCTGCCGGCGTGGTAAGCCGCGCGAGCTGAGGGCAGATCGGAAAGTTTACGGGTACGGGAACTCATTGGTCCATGCGCCTATTTTCCGGTAAGCGTCGTTGTTCGATGTTCGTCCGAAAGATCATGGCAAGCTTGCCGAGTGGCAGCCCCGAGACCGCGTGGATATTCGCTATCCAGCCGGATCCCTTGAAGCGGTAGTAGCGGCGGGGCATTTCCGCACAAGCGTGTGGTTACCATGAAATCTTGTTCGCGTTCTTATTGGGAGAATCATAACGATTCGCCGGCGCGAAATCCCTACTTGGTTAAGTAGGAGTTGAGGGGTGGTTTCGATTCCAACCGCGCAACGCGGAGGAAATTAGTCACCTGCCGTTTTGAGGATAACTAAGGAACTAATTGCCGCAAAACTTCCTGTATCTTCTGATCGCGTCGCGTGCCCGACGATTCTCCCGCGAAGTTGAGAGATTCGCGTATTTGCCCGTTCTCGAAAATGAGCAAGTTATCACCGAGGAGCTCGACGTCGGCGGGGTCATGGGTAATCACCACCATAGGCACGCTGATGCGAGACCGGATCTGCAACAGTTCCCCGCGCATCTTGTGGCGAAGCAGCGGATCGAGCGCGGCAAATGGTTCATCGAGAAGCAGAATGTCCGGCCTGCGAATAAGCGCGCGGGCGAGCGCCACTCTTTGACGTTGCCCGCCCGAAAGTTGGCGAGGATAGCTATTGGCGAACTCGGTGAGTTCAAAGGCTGCGAGAAACGGACCAATTTGTTTTATAGCAGCTTCATCGAGGCGAGTGAACGCAGAGCGCTGTATGGGAAAGCCAATGTTATGCGAAACGGTCAGGTGTGGAAATAGCGCGTAGTCTTGGAAAAGGTAACCGACATTGCGTTCTCGCGCCTGCAAATTGATGTTTGCTCGCGAGTCGAACAAGGTGCGGCCGTTCAGCAATATTTGGCCGCTGTCCGGCGTCATCAGGCCGGCGATCGTTTGGATCGTTACGCTCTTTCCCGATCCCGAAGGACCGAAGATAACCATCAAGTCCTGGTCCGAACGAAACCGTACATCCAATTGAAAGACTCGATCTTGCGCCTTTAGCGTTTTTTTAATATCGACTTCAAGCTTCATGGCGATTCTGAGTCTTGAACGCGCTAGTCTTGCCTTTGTTGGAGCAACTTACCCGAGGCAACCAGCACCGAAATGCAAACCACGGACGTCAGCAAGACCAGAAAGTTCGCGAGATCGTCTTGTCCGGCCTGCACTGCCTCGTAGATCGCGATCGATATGGTTTGGGTCTTGCCGGGAATGCTGCCGGCGATCATGAGAGTGGCGCCAAACTCTCCCATGGCGCGTGCAAAAGCCAGCATTGCACCGGCCATAATCCCGCGCCAGGCAAGCGGTAGCGTGACCCGAAAGAACACTTTCCATTCGTTCGAACCGAGCACGCGCGCGGCATTCTCAAACTGGTGTTCGACACCCTCGAAAGCCGCGCGAGCGGCCTTAAAAGCGAGCGGGAACGCGACCACGGCAGAGGCGATAACAGCGCCCTGCCAAGTGAAAACGAGTCGGAAATCAAACGTTTCTTCCAGCCACTGCCCGAGCCAACTGCGGCGTCCGAGCAGCACCAGGAGATAGTAGCCGAGCACTGTCGGGGGCATCACCAACGGTAGGGTAAAGGCCGCGTCCAATACATCGCGGCCCCAAAACGGTTTACGGGCGAGCAAAAAGGCCCACGCGACGCCGAAGATCAGTGCAATGAGGGTCGCGAGGCTGGCGACTTTAAGGGTAAGGAGTAACGGAACAAGCGCTTCACCTAGCACATTGGCTGCCGGTTGTCAGGGTTTAGCGAAGCCGTAACTTTGTAGAATGGTTTGGCCTGCTTCGGAATTCACCAAGTCGACGAACTCGCGCGCAAGTTTGCCTTGCTTGCTTCGTTTGGTCACCGCTATAGGATACACGACCGGCTGCGGAGTCGGAATCTCGAAGGCCACCTTGACCTTGTCTTTCATGAGGGCTGCGTCGGTCGTGTAGACAAAGCCGGCGTCCACTTCGCTGCGCGAAACGTAATCTAAACTTTGCCGCACGTTTTGGGTGAAAACCAGCTTGTCTTCCACGGCGCTCCAAAGCTTGGCCTCGTCCAGCGCGGCCTTGGCGTAACGGCCGACCGGAACCGTGGCCGGC
>JALYOK010000482.1 GCA_030856925.1 Pseudomonadota bacterium | reverse complement strand
GGGCGGCGTTATCCTGTTGACGAAGGTCACCAACCTGCCCTGCGGGGATGAGTGCCATGACCTCAGCAAAACCTTATAGATGGTTGGATAACGGGAGCCGTATGACGCGCGAGTGTCACGTACGGTTCTGCGAGAGGCTCAGGGTGAAACTCCTTGGGCCTACTCACCTTACAGGAAATCGGCTGCAAAAGGCGCTGAGCGGTCCATATTTCGCCGCTTTCTTGGGCAATAGAACCACTATTGCGCGGCGAAATCGTCAAAATCTGTCCTCACTCAGCATCTTTTTCGCCACGATTCTTTAAGTCCGACAGGCTCCTAGGCACGATGCTTACATCGTTTATTTTGGCTTAGTAATTGAAGGACCGACGCCGCGCGGGATTTCCTCCCCGCTCTGGATGCGGCGCCGAAGCAAAGGGAGAATTGCCGCCGGCGCTTCGATGACGCACCATCGGGCGTGGCTTGCGTGCGGGCCGCTCGTCACGAATCGTTGGTTCCAGGCCCGGGATGGTGTCGACTTGCACGGTCTGCCCTGTGAAGCGCTCGATGTCGCGCACCAGTCGACGTTCGCTTGGGTTGATTAAGGTAACGGCCATGCCGCTGCGCCCCGCGCGCCCCGTGCGGCCGATGCGATGAACATAGTCTTCCGCTTGCCGCGGCGCGTCGAAGTTGATGACATGGCTGATGCCCGCCACGTCGATCCCGCGAGCGGCGACATCGGTCGCGACCAGGACGCGGGTGCGGCCGTCGCGCAAGCCTTTGAGTGTGCGGTTACGTTGGCCCTGGCTCATGTCACCGTGTAATGCATTGGCTAAAAAGCCCAGTTCGCGCAGCGTATCGGAGAGTTCGTCGGCGCTCTTTTTAGTGGCGGTGAATACCAGCGCCTGATCGATGTTGACGTCGCGCAGTAAATGATCGAGTAACTTATTCTTATGTGACAGGCTATCGGCGAACATCATGCGCTGATCGATATGAGCTTTAAGCTCCGCCGTAGACGCGATTTCGATTCGTTGGGCATTGCGTGTCAGCTTCTTCGCGAGGCTGCCGACCACGCCATCCAAGGTGGCGGAAAACATCAGCGTTTGGCGCGTGTCCGGCGTGCGGCCGACGATGGTTTCGATGTCATCGATAAAGCCCATGTCCAACATTCGATCCGCTTCGTCCAACACCAAAACTTCCAGGCGTTTGAAATCGATGCGGCCGCGGTCAAGATGATCGAGCAAGCGGCCCGGTGTTGCCACGACGATGTCCACCGGGGCCTGCAGTTGTTTGAGTTGCAGCGGATAGGGCATGCCGCCGACCAGACAGGCGACGCGCAGACGCGGCAACTTCGCGCCATAGGTGCGGGCGGCTTTTTCCACTTGCAGCGCGAGTTCGCGCGTAGGAGTCAGCACCAAAATTCTTGGACCTCTTCCGGCGACCGCCGCCGGTGCGGTTAAGCGCGTCAGGCTGGGCAGCAAAAACGCCGCCGTCTTGCCGCTGCCAGTGAATGACGAGACCATCAAGTCTTGTCCCGCCAGCGCGGCGGGAATAGTCTTAGCTTGAACGGGCGTGGGATGTTCGTAACCGACGCTATTTAGCGCCAATAAAACTGCAGGATCTAAACCTAAATCCGAAAAACTCATGGTTTTCCTTATCAATGGGCCGCACGGAGTTCTGCTCCAGCAGCAAGATTTCTCGATCAAAGAGAAAAAAGTGTCGCAACCGTCGCGAATGCACGGCGGACAACACATCGAATATCGGCGCCAAACCTTTGTGCCGTGATGCGTCGCCTAGGGAAAAATACTAGAAGGCTTGCGAAAAGGGTCGGGACGAGAAGCGACAACTTACGACGGCATTACTCTTGATCGCCCCGGTTAATCAGGAAAAATCGCCAATGCTGCGTCGCACAACGCGGACTATACGCGAGCGAACCCAGTAAAGCGAGAAAATTTTCGCGCGATCCCCACGGCATCCATCGTTCCAGAGGCCAAACCGCGCTTGCCTTGCAGCATGGCATGCCACGGGAGCCAGTATCCACGCGGCTCTTAGGCCGGTGCTTGTCGGGCTAGATGGTCTTCAGCTCGAGATCCTTACCGCCTTTGCCATGCAGCAAGACAAACATCGCCTTGCCTTGATCGTGCCAATATTCCGTGGCAGATTGGAAAATCTCGACCACGGTTTCGAGTTGGCTTTCGTGATGTTCGGCGAACGGGTCGAAGTGGTCGAATAAGATCACGTAGCCGTTTTCCGCTTTGTCGTCGTCGATCCACGATAGGTCGGTCAGACAATCCTCGAGGGCGTCCCAGTTGTTGCCGAACACCTCGGGAAAATGCATGGCCAATGCGGCATGATTGAGAAACTGTTCCTTCTTATCGATTTTCTGACCTTCGATGTGAAAGAACGCGAAGCCCTTGGCCAGGGACTGTTTTTCCATTTCTTTGACCGGCGGCATGGTCTTTAACAGATAGACGCCGGGCCGGGTGTGATCTTCCAACAGCGCGCTGAAGGATTTCATGACTTAGGAACCTCTGATTAAGTCCCTCGCGGCTCGCGTTGGGTCGAGAAGGGGTCGATCGCTAGGCGTCGACGCGAAGCCAAGGGTGGTCTTGGTGAGCGGCGCAACGACGCGAGCGGCCCCTTCAGGGCCCAACCCGCATGGGCTGGGGTTTGCCGGGCGGCAAGCTTTGTTGCGACTCGCTGATGTGGAATAACCACACCGGGATCAAAGCGTCGCGCCTGCCACCCGGCAAACCCCAGCGCGACCGCGAGGGACTTAATCAGAGGTTCCCTAAGAGTCGCGGCTTTACGCTCATCGAGGTGTTGATCGCGTTGACGATCTTCGCCGTCATGTCGGCGTTGGCCTATCGCGGTCTAACATCCATCCTCGGCTCGCGCGATCGGGTGGCGCAGGAAAATGGCAAATGGCGCGACGTCTCATTTTTCTTCGCGCGCTTGGAAGCGGATCTCGTCAACGCCGTTGCGCGCGGCATACGCAACAGCAACAACCTCCCGGAAGCGGCGTTCATCGGTAACGCGACCTTTGCCAAGGAGACCGAAGGCCAACTCATGTTCACCCGCATGGGCTTGCCCGGCGCCGGCGGAACTCTGGCGGCGCCGCAGCGCTTCGGCTATCGATTGAAACAAGGCATCGTCGAGGAATTGGTGTGGCCGGTGCTGGATCAAGGCCAGCGCACGGTTCCCGCCGTCTATCCGCTGCTCGCGGGCGTTAGAACGCTGCAACTGCGTTATCTCGACGGCGCCAATCAGTGGCGCGATAGCTGGCCCGGCGTCAGCAGCGACGCCGCACCCGCGACGCCGCTGCCCAAGGCCGTCGAAGTCGGCCTGACCCTGGACAGCGGCGAAACCATCACCCGTTTCTTGTTGTTGCTTTCATGAATCACAGCGCAACCTCGCAGCGCGGTGTCGCAATCATCATGGCGATGTTAGTGGTGGCGCTTGCGACCAGCGTTGCCGCTTATGCCGCCTGGCAACAAAACTTGTGGATACGCCGGAGCGAGAACCTCGGTAACCAGGCGCAAGCCTTGGCAGTGAACCGCGCAGCGCTTTATTTCGGCCGCTTAGTGCTGGTTGAAGATCTGAAAGACGCCAACACCGCAACCCACGATCATCTGCAAGAAAATTGGGCGAAGTATGCGTTGGTTACGCCGGTCGAGGGCGGCAGCGTGAGTGGCAGGATCAAAGATCAACAGGGTTTGTTCAACGTCAATAATCTCGCGGCAACAACGGATGCGTTGCAGCAGAGTTTTCAATTGCAATGGTTTAAGGCGTTGCTGGCGATACTGGATCTACCGCCGAGTCTGGCGGAAGCGCTTCAAGATTATATCGACCTCGACGACCAAGGCCCGTTCGAAGACTTAACCTATCTCGGGAAACCCGAACCCTATCGCACCGCCAATCAGCCGTTGCAAAGTTTGGACGAACTCAACCGTATTCAGGGTTTTGATGACGCTGTCATCAGGAAATTGAAACCTTTTATCACTGCGATACCCGTCGTTATCGCCCCGGCGGAAGGCGCATCGACCCCGACGATTCCGATTACGCTGCTAAACGTAAACACCGCGCCTAAAGAGGTGCTCGATGCGGTATTTGGCGCCCAGGCCGGGGACCAGATTCTGACCCTGCGCGACAAAGCGCCCTTTAAAGTACTCGATGAGTTTTTTACCCAGTCCAACACGTTGCCGGCGGTCGATCTCAACAATCCCGCCGCCCGTCCTTGGAGCGCGACCAACATCGATGT
>JALYOK010000189.1 GCA_030856925.1 Pseudomonadota bacterium | reverse complement strand
GCTCAATACTTGTTCGGCGTCGCGCATATTCGGAATCGCTTTAGCAGACACAAACGAAGCCACCTCGATTTTGGCCAGCCCGGTTTTCGACAGCTCATCGATCAACGCGACCTTGGTTTCCGTCGGTATAAACTCGCGCTCGATCTGGAAACCATCGCGCACAGCGACGTCGTGAATATAGATTCGTTGTTTCATCCTATGACTCCTGTGTTGCGCAGTTGCGTTTGTTGCTCGTCGCTATAGCCGAGGGCTTGCAAAATTTCGCGGGTATGTTCGCCGAGTTTGGGTCCAAGCCACTTAGTTTCGCCGGGAGTCTCGCTGAGTTTCGGCACAATCCCGGGCAAGGAAATATCCTGACTGTCGTTAAGCTTGTGCTTCTCTATCATATCCCGCGCTTGATAGTGTACATCGCGAACAATGTCCTGAATGCTGTAGATGCTGCCGCTCGGCACCTCGGCCTGTTCCAGCACCCGCAGTACATGGGCGAGATCATGCTCTGCGCACCAATCGCCGATCACTTTTTCGATGTCGTCGGTGCGCGCGGCGCGGCCGGCGTTGTTGGCGAGGGCGGGATCGTTCGCCATATGGACGTGGCCGATGGCGTGCATGAAGCGCTTGAATATGCTATCGCCATTGCCACCGATTACGACATACTTTCCGTCCTTGGTGGTGTAACTATTCGACGGCACGATACCCGGCAGCGAGCTACCGGTACGCTCGCGCACGTAGCCGGTCATGCCGAATTCGGGCAACATCGACTCCATCAAACTGAACACCGCTTCATATAACGCCACGTCGACTACTTGGCCTTTGCCGCCATTGACGTTGCGGTGATGCAGCGCCATCAACGCGCCCATGGCGCCATACATCGCCGCGATCGCATCGCCTAGGCTCACGCCCACGCGCACCGGCGCGCGGTCAGGATAGCCGGTAATATAGCGAATGCCGCCCATGGCTTCGCCGATTAGGCCGAAGCCGGGACGATCCTTATACGGCCCCGTTTGGCCATAGCCCGACAGCCGCACCATGATGAGTTTGGGATTGATGGCTGACAACGGCTCCCAGCCGAGTCGCCATTTTTCCAGCGCACCGGGACGGAAATTCTCGATCAGGATATCCGCATTTTTAGCGAGCTTTCGGATGATTTCCTGACCCTCGGTCACGCGCAGATTCACCGCCGCGGATTTCTTGTTGCGCGCCTGCAGCGACCACCACAGCGAGGTGCCGTTGTGCAGTTGCCGCCAAGTACGAAGGGGATCGCCGCCGGCATTATCTGTGCTGGCAGGCGGCTCGATTTTGATGACCTCGGCGCCGAACTCCGCCAAGATTTTGCCGCAGAACGGCCCGGCAATCAGCTGCCCCATTTCAATTACCTTGACGCCCGCTAGGGGTCCTGTTTTTGTCATAATTGCAAATTCCGTCGCCAACAATTAACTCAAGAACTTTATTAGCGCATCCAACGTCCCATCGGGTTCCTCCGCCATGGGAATATGCCCGGCCCGTTCAAGAACAACGACTCGGCAATCCTGCAGTGTGGTGGTCAATTCCCTTGTCATTTTCGGCGAAGTCATCAAATCATTCCTTCCGAGTATAAGCAGGCTGGGGCAGGCAACTTTTGCGGCAGCCGCAATGCCATCTTTGTAGTCGTTGCAGGCTTTGAGGTCGTTGCCCAGAACATCGCGTTTCGATTTTTCCAGTAAACGCAGAAAATCACCGGCCATCCACACACCGGGCAGCGGATTGCGGCCGATCTGGGCGGCGGCGGTGTGGCCCCAAATGTTCACCATGTCGAAGGCGGCGTGTTCGTTTGCGAGCGCGGCGTTGAGTAAAGTGTCCGATACAGCCATGGGCACGGCGGCGCCGACCATGACGAGTTTGCTGACCCGCTCCGGATAGCGCGCGGCGGTTTCCAGCACCGCCAGCGAGCCCATGCTATGGCCGACAATCGCAGCGCGCTCGATATTCAAAGCATCGAGCAGCGCCGCGATCCAATCGGCCATCATGTCAATCGCCGCATGGGGCTTGCCTCTCGAGGCGCCATGGCCTGGCAGGTCCAGTGCAAGCGCGTTCCAGCCATGGTATGCAAAGAATCGGCTTTGCAGCGCCCAGACGCTGTGGTCATTCGCCGCGCCGTGAATAAATACAACACTCGGTAAGCTGCGATCGATGGCGCGGCCGGCGGTGTAGATAAAAGTTTCGTGGGCTTTGACGCTGATCTTCATCGCATCAAACTTTCTGAGAGGCCTTCAACGCACGACTGAGATCGTCCCTAAGATCGCTCACATCCTCCAAACCCACTGACAAGCGTATCGTTCCTTCGGTAATGCCCGCCGACTTCAGCGTCGCTTCGTCCATGCGAAAATGCGTCGTGCTGGCGGGATGGATCACCAGGGATTTCGCGTCGCCCACATTGGCGAGGTGAGAAAAAATCTTCAACGATTCGATGAAGCGCTTGCCCGACGCACGATTGCCTTTGATATTGAAGCTGAATACGGCGCCGCAGCCTTTCGGCAGCAGGCTCGATGCCAGTTCGTGATCGGGATGAGTTGGCAATTCGGGGTACGACACGGTTTCGACCGCAGGATTCGCGGCGAGGAATTCGACGATCTTGCGCGTATTGCCGACGTGTTTTTCCATGCGCAGCGACAAGGTTTCGATGCCCTGCAAGATTTGGAACGCAGTCATGGGCGCCATGCAGGCCCCGAAGTCGCGAATACCTTCGCGCCTCGCCCGCAGAAAAAACGCCAAAGTCGGCGATTCTTCGGCAAAGGTCATGCCGTGAAAGCCTGAGTATGCTTCGCTGAGGGTCGGGAATTTTTTCGATGCCAGCCAATCGAACTTGCCGCCGTCGACCAGCACGCCGCCGATGACCGTGCCGTGGCCACAAAGAAATTTTGTCGCTGAATGAAAAATTAAATCGGCGCCAAGATCGAAGGGCCGCATGAGATAGGGCGTGGTGAAGGTAGCATCGACCAATAACGGAACGTTCGCCTCATGGGCGATAGTGGAAATTTTCGGAATATTCAATACGTCCAGACCCGGATTACCCAAAGTCTCGCCGAACAGCAAACGCGTGGTTGGGCGAATCGCGGCCCGCCAGGCGTCGAGGTCGCGCGGATTGACGAACGAGGTCTCGATGCCGAAGCGGGGCAGGGTGTAAGCCAGCAAATTGTGCGAACCGCCATAGAGCGCACGGCTGGCGACGATGTGGCTACCCGCACCCATGAGCGTAGCAATGGCGAGATGCATCGCCGCTTGGCCGCTCGCCGTGCCGATAGCAGCCGCGCCGCCTTCCAGCGCCGCCATGCGCTCTTCCAATACTGCAACGGTCGGGTTGGAAATGCGCGAGTACACATGGCCCGGCCGCTCCATGTTGAAAAGCGATGCCGCGTGGTCGCTATCTTTGAACACGAACGACGTGCTCTGATAAATCGGCGTCGCCCGCGCCCCGGTCGCCGGATCGGGCTCTGCGCCCGCGTGTAGGCTTAGGGTATCGAAACCAAAATAGTTAGCTGCGCTCACAATGTTTCCCGCATGGGTTGCTTCGTGAAACTGTATCACAGCCGCGCAAGTCGCCGCCTTCAAATAACCACGGCCTTGAATCTTTCGCTGGGCCGGAATTGGTCCGCATCGAGAAAACTTTACGTATACTCCTTGGTCATAGTGCAGACACATTAGTTAAGAGGAGCAAAACGGAATGCATGACCGACGAGATTTTTTGCGTTTAGGCTTGGGATCTGCGTTAGGATTGAGCCTTGCGGGTAGCTCGCCGGAAGCAGCGGCCAAGCTACAAATTCGCCGCTACGCTCGCCTGGGCAAAACCGAACTTAGGATCTCCGACATTTCCTTTGGCTCCGCCAGTTCTTCCGATCCTGCACTGGTGCGCCACGCCTTCGAACGCGGCGTGAACTATTTCGACACGGCCGAAAGTTATCGCGGCGGCAATTCGGAAGAGGCGATCGGTGAGGCCTTGAGAGGGAAGCGCGACCAAGTGATCCTCGCGACCAAAACCAAAGCCGGCGCCGGGGACACGCGCAAAGACATGATGCAAGCGTTGGACCAAAGCTTGCAACGCTTGCGCTCGGACTATGTCGATATCTATTTCAACCATGCCGTAAACGACGTGGCGCGAATGCAGAATCAGGAATGGTGGGAGTTCACCGCGTTGGCTAAGAAGCAGGGCAAGATTCGTTTTCGCGGCATGTCCGGCCACGGCGGACAACTGGTGCAATGTTTGGATTATGCCATCGACAACAAGTTGGTCGATGTCATTCTGGTGGCCTACAACTTCGGCCACGATCCCAAACTCATGGACAAGCTCCGGCACACCTTTCACTGGGCAGCGCTGCAACCTGAACTGCCGCGGGTGCTCGCAAAAGCGAAGAAAAACGATATCGGCATTGTGGCGATGAAGGTGCTGATGGGCGCCAAACTCAACGATATGCGCCCCTACGAGACCGGCGGCGCGACCTTCGCCCAAGCCGCGTTTCGCTGGACGCTTTCGACCGATTATCCCGATGCGCTTATCGTCTCGATGACCGACAAAGCGCAGATAGACGAATACCTCGGCGCCTCCGGCGAATACAAACTGCGCCAGGGGGATGTGGAGTTGCTGCAGCGTTACGCGCAATTGCAATTGGGAACCTATTGCCAACCCGCCTGCAACGCCTGCGAAACGAGCTGCCCCGACAACGTCGAGATCGCGGAAGTGTTGCGCACGCGCATGTACGCCGTGGATTACCGCGACCCGATCCTGGCTAAAAGTGAGTACTTGGCGCTAGCAACAAATGCAGCGGCTTGCGTGACCTGCGCCCACCAATCGTGCCTTCGCGCCTGTCCCAACGGCGTGCCGATCGCGACCTTCACCCGCGACGCTGCGCTGCGATTGGGATAGTTGTTTCGGCATGACCAAGTTTTTCGGCCATTTCCTGTTTATCCTGTCCGCATGGACGCTCTTCATTAAGTATGTTTTTCCTGCGGCTTACGCACTGGCGCATGGCGAAGGCATCGGAACCTATATCCTTTGGGACTTCTGGTGGGTGATTCACATTTGGCTCGGTTGGGCGCTTTTGAACCAGCCGCGTTATACCTATGCGCTCGCGCTAATTGTGTCGGTGGTGGAAATCATCATCATCGTCACCAAGTTCGCGCTATTTCTGCCGGCGCCGGAGTGGACGATCTGGCGAACCAATTGGTTTATCAATAAGTGCTTTGTTCTCGCGTGTTTCGTGGGCTTGCTTGCTTATCTGTTGCGCTATAGGGCGCGATTTCCAAAGTTTAGCCTGGCGCTGCGGTAGCGGCGTAACAGCCAGACGGCGATGGCGAGATTCAGAAAATTCCATGCCAGCCCGTTAATGAAAGCCGCGCGGTAGGAACCCAGCCAATCGAAAATCGCTCCGGACATCCAGCCGCCCAGCGCCATGCCGAATAAGGTGGCGGTGATGATGGTGCTTACGCGGCCGCCCGCTTGGTTGGCGGGGAAAAATTCCCGTACGATGATGGCGTAGGAGGGCACGATGCCGCCTTGGAACAAGCCGAATAGAGCGGAGATCAGATACAGCGATACCAGTCCGTCGAACGGCACGAACAACAGCAGCCCGAGCGCTTGCAGGCTGGAACCTAGCAGCAAGGTGCGAAGCCCGCCGATGCGATCGGAAATCCACCCGAAGGCGAGGCGGCTGACGATACCGCTGCTAAGCATCAGCGACAGCATCTGCGCGCCCCGCGCGGGGCCGTAACCGAGATCGCCGCAATAAGCGATGATGTGAACTTGCGGCATCGACATCGCTACGCAACACGACAGACCGGCGATGACGAGCAAGACTTGCAGCACCGCGGGTGATAGACCGAGCGGACGCCTTTGCGCGCTGGCGCGGAGGATTTCGCCACTAGCGATTGCAGCCGCCGGCGGCCGGCGGCGTAACATCAATGCCAACGGCAACATGGTCGCGAAGCAGAATAGCCCGACGCCAAAATAGGTCGAGCGCCACCCGGCGGTTTGCATAAACTGGGCCAGTATCGGTGGCCAGATCGCGCCGGCGAAATAATTTCCGCTGGCAATGATCGCGACCGCGAGCCCGCGCTTTCGGGTGAACCACAGCGAGGTGTCGGCGATCA
Organism: Pseudomonadota bacterium; assembly: GCA_030856925.1. GTDB lineage: Bacteria > Pseudomonadota > Gammaproteobacteria > Burkholderiales > JALYOK01 > JALYOK01. Next base: position 4,739 of record JALYOK010000189.1, on the reverse strand, counting down.
GCGGCGCGAAGGTCACCGAGCTGCCGGCGCCGATCAATAGCCCTTGCGCGAGCGCGAACTGCCCGACGCTGGCAGCGAGGCCGGCTGCGATGAAGCCGAGCGCAAGCGCGATGGCGCCAATCATGATGGGGAGGAAGATCCCGTGGCGATCGGTCAACCGGCCCATGACGATGCTGGCGAGGCCGAAGCCGATCATGGTCAGCGTGTAGGGTAATGATGCGTCGCCGCGCGCCACGCCGAACTCGGTTTGCACACTGGGAAGCGCCACCACCACTGACCACATGCCGACGCCGCCGATGGTTGAGAGCAACAGCGCGACCGCGAGGCGCAGCCAAGAGTAGGCGGTGTTGCGATCTTCGCGCACCGCGTTTAGGTCGTTCATTGCTTGCTGTGCCCGGGGCGACTCAGAATGCCGGAAAATTAATGACGTGCCGCCAGGAACCGCATCCTGCTTGCCTCCTGGCAAGGCATGTTCTGCGAGGCAATATCGATACCGTTCTTGGCGTTGTTGGAACAGCCCCTATCGGGGCGGTAGCGTGTATGAATATACCGTACATCGGCGGATCGGTGCGCGAGCGCACCCTACATTCTTACTGGGCGATCTACACGTCTAAATTGCGCACACCCAACGCGTTGCGTTCAATAAAGTTGCGGCGCGCTTCGACTTCGTCGCCCATCAGCGTGATGAAAATTTCATCGGCCGCAATGGCATCGTCGATTTGCACTTTGAGCAGGCGGCGCGTACCGGGATCGAGCGTCGTTTCCCACAACTGCTGGGGATTCATTTCGCCTAACCCTTTGTAGCGCTGGACCGAGAGACCTTTGCGCGCTTCCTCCAGCAGCCAGTCCAGCGCTTGCTTGAACGACGTGACGGATAGGTCGTGATCCCCGCGTTTGATGGAGGCGCCTTCGCGCACCAGGCTGCTCAGCACTGCGGCAGTTTTTTTGATTTGCGCATAATCGCCGCTCTCGACGAAATCTTGATCAAGATAAGTGGTGTAAGCATTACCGTGACTCATGCGCAGAATGTTCAAACGATAGCCCTCGAAACGTTCGTCGCGCTCGAGGGTAATCTTTATTTCTGTACTGCCGATGGCTTGGACGATTCGCAGCGCTGTCGCTTGCGCCCCAGTCTCCGTGACCAGGTCGATGTCCGGTGCGATCAATAGCGCGTGAAGTACTTGCTGTTCGATCACGCGCGCCAATCGATCGATGACTGCTTCACCTAGCAAATATTCGCGGGCAACTTTCTCGAATGTGGAGCGCAGCATCGGCTCTTCACCCTTGGCGGGAACGAGTTCCGCGTCCTTCAAAGCAAGCTTGAGTAGGTGTTGCTTCAACTCTTGATCGTCTTTGAGATAGCGTTCGTCTTTGCCGTGTTTCACTTTGTATAGCGGCGGCTGGGCGATGTAGATATGGCCGCGCTCGACCAATTCGGGCATTTGCCGATAGAAGAATGTCAGCAACAAGGTGCGAATGTGGGAACCGTCGACGTCCGCGTCGGTCATGATGATAATGCGGTGATAACGCAGTTTGTCGGGCGCGTATTCGTCCTTGCCGATACTGGTGCCCAGCGCGGTGATTAATGTTGCAATTTCTTGTGAAGAAATGACTTTGTCGAATCGCGCTCGTTCAACGTTTAGAATCTTGCCTTTCAGCGGTAACACGGCTTGATTTTTGCGATCACGCCCCTGCTTGGCGGAGCCGCCGGCGGAATCGCCCTCGACCAAATACAGCTCACACAGGGCCGGATCTTTCTCCTGGCAATCGGCGAGCTTGCCGGGCAAGCCCATACCGTCGAGCACGCCTTTGCGCCGGGTCATCTCGCGCGCTTTGCGCGCAGCTTCACGAGCACGGGCGGCGTCGATAATCTTGTTGCAGATGATCTTCGCGTCCAACGGGCTTTCCAGCAAGAACTCCATCAGTTTGCCGGAAACAATTTCTTGCACGATCGGCTGAACTTCGCTGGAGACGAGTTTGTCCTTGGTTTGCGACGAGAATTTTGGTTCCGGAACTTTTATCGATAACACACAGGTCAATCCTTCGCGCATGTCGTCGCCGGTGGTTTCAATTTTTGCTTTTTTTGCCAACTCTTCTTTTTCAATGTAGTTATTCAAGGTGCGCGTCAGCGCTTGGCGAAGGCCGGTCAAGTGAGTGCCGCCGTCGCGCTGAGGAATGTTATTTGTGAAGCATTGCAACGATTCGGTATAGGAATCGTTCCACTGCATCGCGACCTCGACGGTCATTCCGTCTTTTTCGCCGACGGCGTGAAACACTTTGGGGTGCAACACGGTCTTGGCGCGGTTCATATATTCCACGAATCCCCTGATGCCGCCGGCGTAGGCGAAGTTCTCGCTCTTGCCATCGCGCTGATCGACGAGTTCGATCTTGACGCCGTTGTTGAGGAAAGAGAGTTCGCGCAGTCGCTTCGCCAGAATTTCCCAGTGAAATTCTACGTTGGTGAACGTTTCTGCGGACGGCATGAAATGCACCTCCGTTCCGCGCTTCTCAGCTTTTCCGGTAACGGCTAGCGGAGCAACGGCGAACCCGCCGCGAAATTCCATCTGGTGAATTTTGCCGGTGCGCCAGATACGTAGTTTCAGCCAATCGGACAGCGCATTCACCACCGATACCCCGACTCCATGCAAGCCGCCCGAAACTTTGTATGAGTTTGAATCGAATTTGCCGCCGGCGTGTAATTCCGTCATGACGATTTCTGCGGCCGACCGCTTGAATTCGTCATCTTCTTTGATGTCGGTCGGGATGCCGCGGCCGTTATCCACCACGCTGATCGAGTTGTCGGTGTGGATGACAATCTTGATCTCGTCACAATGGCCTGCCAGCGCTTCGTCGATGGCGTTGTCGACCACTTCGAAAACCATGTGATGCAAGCCGCTGCCGTCGCTGGTGTCACCGATGTACATGCCGGGGCGCTTGCGTACCGCCTCAAGACCTTTGAGGATTTGGATATTATTGGAGGTGTAATCATCTTCTGCTGCGCCGTTCTTCGGCTTTTTAATTTCCTTATCGGTCACGCGTGGGTTTTCCTAAAGTAATTTTGATTAATGCAGCTCCGAATACATCCAAGTTCGAAGTGCCATAAAGCGCGAAAGAAAATGTCGACGCCGCAGTTAATGAAAGGAATATTTTTCGTGAGAAACGGGCTAACAAGACATCGATATTATTCAGGGCTTCCCTATCGCTTTAGATTCGCATCGGCATGACAACATATTTGAATTGCTCATCGCCTGGCACGGTGATCAACGAGCTGGAACTGGCGTCGCCGAACGACCAAACGATTTCTTCCGTACCGCCGTGGTTCAAGACATCGAGCAAATAGGTAACGTTGAAACCCACGTCCAAGGATTCGCTGTCATAAGCAATGGCGAGTTCTTCCTGCGCTTCTTCTTGTTCGTTATTGCTGCAGACGATGTTCATGGCATCTTTGGTGAGCACCACTCTCACACCGCGTATTTTTTCGTTCGATAGGATTGCAGCGCGGCTTAACGCTTGTTGCAAACGAATGCGATTTAGCGTGATGTGCTTGCTGTAACCGGAAGGGATAACCTTGGTGTAATCTGGAAACTTGCCATCGATAAGTTTAGACGATAGCTCCGTATCACCGAGATCGAATTTAACCTGATTGGTGCGCAAAGTCACTTTGACCATGTCGTCGACGGCGCCGTCGTCTAGGAGTTTAATCAACTCCGCCACTGTCTTGCGCGGCAAAATGACCTCGGCTTTGCTATCGCCTCCCTCCATTTTGCTGACGGCGAAACTGAGGCGATGACCGTCGGTGGCCACCGTGATCACTTCGCCGTCGGCAACGGACAACAACATGCCGTTGAGATAATAGCGAATATCTTGATTGGCCATAGCGTAGTGAACCTTCTCAAGCTGGGCTTTGAAGGTCTTGCGGTTGAGGCTGAAACTACTCAACTCGTCGCCGTTTTCGGCAAGCCTGGGAAAATCGGCGGCCGGCAATGTCTGCAACAAGAATCGTGATTTGCCCGCCTTGAGTGTCAAACGACTTTCCTTCCCTTCGAGCACGATTTCGTCGTCGTCCGGCAATGAACGCAGGATGTCTAACAATTTTTTCGCTGCGATGGTGACGTTCTCGGCCTCGTCCTTGAGTTGAATGTTCGCCTCAGTGCGAATTTGCATTTCGAGATCGGTCGCCGTTACGCTTACTTTACCGAAGCGACTTTCGATCAATACGTTAGAGAGTATGGGCAGCGTGTGCCGGCGCTCAACGATCCCGGCGACCTTCTGTAAAGGCGCCAACAACGCGTTACGCGACGTTTTTATAGTAATCATAATCTTTAAATATTATTACTTGATAATTAGGCAGCGGTCGAACTGGGTATAAGTCACAATAATCGTCTATTTTTAACCGCTTACGGTTACCTTATGTTCGGTATAAACGGATCATTGATGCGGGATAGTTTGTGAATAGTTACCGGTGTCGGGGTGATTCGGCAAACTAACCTTAGATTATACCGGACTATGGAGGGTGTTATCCTTTCAGTATTTGCTGTAGCACCACCAGGTCTCGGTGAATGCCGCCGTCGCTACCTTTGAGTTCCTCTACTTTGCGGCAAGCGTGCAGGACGGTAGTGTGGTCGCGGCCACCAAAGGCCTCGCCGATGTCGGGTAGAGACAATTGGGTGAACTCTTTGGCCAAGGACATTGCCACTTGCCGCGGCCTGGCGATGGCTCGATTACGTTTCTTGGAATAC
>JALYOK010000176.1 GCA_030856925.1 Pseudomonadota bacterium | reverse complement strand
TCATTTACTGCCTCGCGCGCAGCGCCATCAATCCCACGCTCGGCCCGCCGGTGCCGAAACACGAACGAGTCACCGATTTGATGGAACTTGCCAAGGAGTTCGTCATCGGCGTGCTGCCGCTGGCGGCCCTGATCGGCTTCACCCTTGGCACCATCTTGGCGGGCATGGCGACGCCGACGGAAGCCGCATCCTGCGGTGCGTTCGGCGCGACCCTGCTCGCGCTAGTGTACGGTCGGCTGACGTTCAAAGCGTTGAAGAATGCCGCACTTTCCACCATGATAACGTCCAGCATGGTGTTGTTCCTGGCGGTCGCGTCGAACGTTTTCGGCGCGGTCTTCACGCAACTGGGCGCCTCCGATCTCATCACCAACGCGTTGGTGCAAATTCCGTTGCCCGACGTCGGCAAGTTGATGCTGATCATGGCGTTGATTTTTATTTTGGGCTGGCCGTTCGAATGGCCGGCGATCATTCTGGTATTCCTGCCGATCTTCGTGCCGGTCGCGCAAAAACTGGAGCTAGGCATGGAGAAGATGGACATGCTGATTTGGTTCGGCGTGCTGGTCGCCGTGAATTTGCAGACGGCGTTCCTGAGTCCGCCGGTCGCCATGTCCGCTTATTATCTAAAGAACGTTATGCCGAGTTGGAATCTTTCGACGATTTATCGCGGCATGGGACAGTTCATGGGGATTCAGGTGTTTTGTTTGTTGCTGATTATTTTTTGGCCGGACGTCGTGTTGTGGTTGCCGCGTCTGTTGCGGGACTGAAAGGACATTGAATGAAAATTGCGATCGTGGGATGTGGCGCTATGGGCAGCGTGTACGCAGGTTTGCTGGCGGCCGCCGGGCACGAACTCTGGGCCGTCGATACTTGGCGGGAACACGTCGAGGCGATGCAGAAACAGGGCTTGCGAGTCGAAGGCGCGTCCGGCGATCGCACGGTCAAGCTCAATGCAACGACCGACACCAAGGACGTCGGATTTTGTGACCTCGTCATCGTCGCCACCAAGACCATGCACGTCGAGGCGGCGGCGCGGGCGAGTCTCGCCTTGCTAGGACCTGCGACTACGGTCCTTTCAATCCAGAATGGTCTGGGCGGGCCGGAAGCTACTGCAAAAGTAGTCGGTAAGGAACGCGTTTTGGTCGGGGTTGTCGGCGGTTTCGGCGCGTCCATGAAAGCGCCGGGCCACGCTCATCACAACGGCTGGGAACTGGTGCGCTTGGGTGAATACACCGGGCCGATCACACCGCGCTTGGAAGGCATCGCCGCGGTGTGGGAGTCGGGCGGTTTTCGCGTGAAATGTTTCGACGACATCGATCAACTGGTGTGGGAAAAGTTGATCTGCAACGTGTGTTTCTCCGGCACTTGCGCGGTTACCGAGCGCACCATAATAGAGGTGATGGAAGATCCGGACACCTGGAAAGTAGCCTCGGGTTGCGCGCTCGAGGCATACCAAGTCGCGAAAGCGAGCGGCATTAAACTCGATATCGGCGATCCGGTCGAGTATGTTCGCGCATTCGGTTCGAAAATTCCCAACGCCCGTCCGTCGATGCTGCTCGACCATATGGCCGGCCGCATGTCGGAAATCGAAGCCATCAACGGCGCGATTCCGCCCGCCGCGGAGGCTCAGGGGTTGGCGGCGCCGTTCAACGCGGTCATCAGCGCATTGGTGCGAGCTAAGGAACGCAGATTGGGTGTACGTCGGTAGGATTGCTGATCGATACGCTGGTTCGATGAGCAATCGTCAAGACCGTGGGCGCGGCCTTCTGCTGATGATGGGCGCCGGCATTTGCTGGAGCTTGTCGGGCATCATCGTGCGCAACACCAGCGTCTCCAATAACTGGGAAGTGGTGTTCTGGCGTTCCTGTTTCAGTTTCCTGTTCCTTGCCGGTTGGCTGGGTCTCACCCATGGCCGCGAGGTGATTCCCGAATTGCGCCGCGTCGGCTGGATAGGCCTTGTATCCGGCGCGCTGTTCGCAACCATGATCACGTTTTTTCTGTTGGCTTTGACCTTAACGACGGTGGCGAACACTCAAGCCATCGTTTGCCTCGCGCCCTTCACCGGCGCGCTCGCCGGTTGGGTGCTGCTGCGCGAGCGGTTGCCCGTTCGGACCTGCATTGCGATGGCGTTCGCATTGGCCGGCGTCACGTTAATGTTTGTGGAATCGTTGGGAACGGGGCGAATGCTCGGCAACGCCGTCGCGCTATTCGTTCCCCTTGCCTACGGCGTCAATGTCGCCCTATTGCGCAAAAGCCATGCGCAAGGAGACATGGTGATGGCCGTGTTGATCGGCAGTTTTATCTCCGCGCTCGTGACCTTACCGCTCGCTTGGCCTTTCCAGGTATCGTCGCACGATCTGACCTTGCTCGCATTCATGGGTGTGGTGCAGTTGGCGATCGGCTGTATCCTCTTGGTCCGCGCCACGCCTCATTTGACGGCGGCAGAGATCAGCCTGATCGGTCTCATGGAGAGCTTGCTTGCGCCGTTATGGGTGTGGGTCGGGGTCGGCGAACGGCCGAGCAATACGGCGTTGATCGGCGGTGTAATTGTGATTGGAAGTTTGCTGCTCAACGAAGTTTTTGCGCTGCGACGAAAGGCGCTATTCCAGGTGTAAGGTGCATTTATGCACCTTTCTCTGGTGCATAAATGCACCCTACATGCGTGTCCGGAAGCCGCATGGACACTGGCTCATAGCCATGCATTGCCGGAGAGCCGCGATGGTACTGCTTCCTGGCGATGCCTGACCCAAATGTCTATTTCACGTTTCGGAACAATTCCTGTTTGTGAGCTTGATAATACTTGAGCGCGCGATGCACGGCGTGGACGATAGCCCGCGCCGATACTGTGGCGCGAGTAACGAAATCGAAGCGGCCGCTGTCCTTGCGTACTTCCCACAAGGCATCGCTGGTGTTGGCCAGCGACCGGCCGCCGAAAATCTTGATCCAATTGCTCTTGAGGATTTCGATATAGTCGCCAAGGCCTGCCGTCTCATTGTGACTCAACACTCGCACACCGGCGACGCCGCCATCTTCTTTCACGGCCACAATCAGGAAAATATTTCCGCTGTAGCCATCCGGCGCCACCATTTCAAACACCACCGCGCTGGGCACACCTTTCATTCGCGCCCGGTAGGCGACGGTGCGAGAGCGCGTCTGCAGGAGCTCTCGATCGGGCGGAACTTTGACACTGTCGCGCAGCAAACGGTTATCGTATAGATCCGCGGGAAGTATTTGGCTGATCACGCGCATTTTCTCTTCTTCTTCGCGCTTGATGACGATTTCGCGAGTGAGGTTGTTGATCGGCGCGAGGATCGCGAGGCCGAGTAGTAACACGAAAAATAAAATTAGGGCGTTCCGCCGGTTCGGTGCGCGGATGGCGCTCACGACGATGACTCGCGCGATAGATTTTTAGGCTTACGTCCGAAAACGGGAGGCACGGTATAGGCGTCGATCAACGGCACGCACATGTTCATGAACAACACGGCAAAGGCGACGCCGTCGGGATACCCGCCGAACACGCGGATGACGAAGGTGAGCAGCGCCGCGCCGCCGGCAAAAATGAGTTTGCCTTTGGGTGTAGTTGCTGCTGAAACGGGATCGGTGATAATAAAAAATGCGCCGAGAATCGTGGCGCCGCCGAATAGGTGAAATAATATGCCGGCGTGTTTGGTCGGATCGATCAGGTGAAACAGTTCCGCCGATCCCGCTATGACGGTGACGAACGCAACGGGCAAATGCCAAGTTATGAGCCGTTGTTGCCACAGGAACAAGCCGCCGAGCAAATAACCGATCGCGATGATTTCCGTGCCTTTGCCTGCGAGCTTGCCGAAGATCGGCATATAACTAAGCTCGGCGATCCTTTCCTTGTTGCCGACATGGACCTTCAGCGTATCCAGCGGCGTCGCCATGGATTCGGCGTCGATAACAAAGGCTTTATTCGCAAACTGGGGGAAAATGTGATTCAGTTGATCGGCGAATTCGACCCGCGTTGCGGCGATGGTGTTGGGTGGCGACCAATGACTCATGGCCGATGGAAACGCGATTAATGCGGCGGCGAAGCCAGCCATTGCCGGGTTGAATGGGTTGTAGCCGAGGCCGCCAAAAATATGTTTGGCGACGACGATGGCGAAAAGCGTGGCCGTTACCGTAAGCCACCACGGCGATAATGGCGGCATCGACAGCGCCAACAGCCAGGCCGTTAGCAATGCGCTCATGTCGCTCAAAAACGGCCACACCGGCACGCGGCGCATGCTTAGCAATATTGCTTCGGCGACCAACGCCGTGGCGCTGGCAATCGCGATCGACACCAAAATCACCGGCCCGAAATACCAGACGTAGGCGATGATGCCCGGCACTAAACCGAGCATCACTTTGAACATGACTTTCGTGACCGATAACCTGCCGGTGATCGCCGTGGTTATCATGGCGGCGTATCATCGAGCGCGTGACGCTCGCGCCGCGCCCTTGCTCGGACAAGTGCTGCGTGCACAGCGGCGTCCTTTAGCGCCTGATCGTCTTGAATGGCATTGCTGGCCAGCGTCGGGGTGCTGCCATTTAACTGAGATCCAACAGGCGCCGCGCGTTCGCTTTCCAGTCGCGCGAGGCGCTGTTCTCGATGTTCGAAGCGCTCGCGAGATGCATCGGCGAACGCTTCGGCTTTCGCCTGCTTGTTGAGTTCCGATTTCGCTTGTTTAAAATATTGCACCAACGGAATGCGGCTGGGACAGACATAGTTGCAGGCGCCGCATTCGATGCAGTCCCGCACCGAGTAGTCGGCGGCGCGGTCGAAATTTTTCGCTTTAGCAAACCAATACATGTCGTGGGGCAGCAATTCCGCCGGACACGCTTCGACACATTGGCCGCAGCGGATACAGGGCAGCGCAGGCTGGGCCGGCGGAAACAGTCGCTTTGAGGTGGCGATCACGCAGTTTGCAGCTTTCACTAACGGCAGATCGGTGCGGCCGATTCGATAACCCATCAGCGGGCCACCGACGATATGGCCGTCTGTGTCGCTCTCTTCGACGGCGAGGGCCAGCAGTTCGCCCAGCGAAGTTCCCAGGCAGGCTTCGTAATTCTGCGGCGTGCGCACGTTGCCGGCGACGGTGATGATGCGGGTCATCACCGGTTCACCTAAATCGATGGCGCGGAAGATGCTGTAGGCCGTGCCGCTGTTGAAACACTGCACGCCGTATTCCGGCGCATGGCGGCCGCCGGGAACCTCGATATCGGTCAACAGTTTGATGAGTTGCTTAGCGCCACCGGAGGGATACACGGTTGGCAGCGACACGATTTCAATTCCGCCACCGTGACGCTTTGCGGCGCCCTGCATAGTGGCGATGGCCTCGGGCTTATTGTCCTCGATGGCGATGATTGCATCGCGGGCATCGCACAATTGCTGCAGCAGCGCGACGCCGCGCGCCACATCATCGGCGCGTTCCCGCATGAGCATGGAATCGCAACTGATGTAGGGCTCGCATTCAGAGCCGTTGATGATCAAGGTGTGAATCGGCATGCCGTGATCGGCCGCTATTTTTGCCGCGCTGGGAAATACTGCGCCGCCCAGCCCCACCACGCCCATGGCGCGGAGGTAACCAAGCACCTCGGCGCGGGTTTTGTGCGCCATCGGGAACGGCGCGAATGCGACGCTCCTGTCTTCGCCGTCGACATCGATGCTGATGCAAAGGTCGTGATGGCCATCGGCGCTGGGGACCAATTGACGATCGATGGCGATCACGCGACCCGACGTCGGCGCGTGGACGGCGGCGGACATCGTCGAGGCGGGACTCGCAATGATCTGTCCTTTCAAAACAGCGTCGCCGACTTGCACGGTTGGTATCGCGCTGTCACCTGCGTGTTGCTTAAGCGGTAACACCAGCCGCTTGGGCAGCGGCGCCCGGACAATGGGCCGCACAGTGGATTCGGTTTTGTGAGCCGGCGGATGAATTCCACCGTGGAAGTCGAATAATTTACGCATCAGTGGGCGACCTTCAAATTGAGACGCATATCGATGCAATCGACCGGGCAGGGGGGAATACACAGTTCGCAGCCGGTGCAGTTGCGCGCCAGCACCGTGTGCATTTGTTTTGCAGCGCCGATGATCGCATCGACCGGGCAGGCTTGAATGCAAAGCGTGCAGCCGATGCAGCGGGTTTCGTCGATCACGGCGAGTGCGGTTGGTTGGGCCACACCGCGGTTGCGATCGACTGGCTTGGCGTCGATCTTAAGCAGCCGTGCCAGTTTTTGCACCCCGGCCTCGCCGCCCGGCGGGCAGCGATCGATATTCGCTTCGCCGTTCGCAATCGCCCGCGCGTAAGGTTTACATCCGCTGAAGCCGCAC
>JALYOK010000172.1 GCA_030856925.1 Pseudomonadota bacterium | reverse complement strand
TTTCGACGACGATACTACATCAGGCGCATTTGGTTCGTCGCGTTTTTTAGGGGGTCGAGGGTCACGAAACCGCCCGATGGAGTCGTGTCGTCCCCGCGAAAGCGGGGATCCATTTTTTGGGCTCAATGGATTACCGCTTTCGCGGGAATGACACAAGAGGTTAGATTCGGCGTCACAGACACTTGTAGTACTCAAATATTACCGATCCCTCAACTGCCGCACCCGCTCAAACAAACAGATTGCCGCGGCGGCGGCGGCATTGAGGGATTCCATTTTTCCCGGCATCGGAATCGTTGCCTTCATATTGGCGAGCATCGCCAACTCCGGCGACAATCCCGCGCCTTCATTTCCGATCATGAGAGCAAACGGGCCTCTCAGGTCTACGTCGTATAACGATGTCGTTGCGCGCGGGCCTGTCGCGAGTTTTTTCCCGTTGAAGTTTCCCAGCACGCTGATCAAATCCTGTTGCTCATGAATCGTCAGCAGAAAATGGGCGCCCATTGCCGCGCGAATGACCCGCGGCGACCAGGCGAACACGCAGCCTTTTGAGAGCACGATGTGCTTCACATCGGCCGCAGCGGCGCTGCGCAGAATCGATCCCAGATTACCGGGGTCCTGTATGTCTTCCAGTACGACGCAACAATCCATGTGCGCGGGGACCGGTGCTGGCGGCGGCGTTTCGATCAGCGCAATGATGCCGACGGGCGTTTCGAGTGCTGACAGTGCATGGAATAGGGCATCGGTCAGAATCGTAGGCGCCAGCGGCCGACAGCGATCTACCAGCGCTTCGATCTCACTGTTCTGAACGCCGCTTGCGCTGATCACCAACGCCTTCGGAAATCCCAGCGCTTGGTGATAGGTTTGCACGACGTGAATACCCTCAATCAGCGTCCGCTGCGTTTTCTTGCGCTCCCGCGACGATTGCGCGAGTTTTAGGAACTGCTTATAAAGCGGATTGTCCCGCGAAGTGATCGTCGTCATGAGTCCTGTGCGCAGGTACGAAACCCGGCGAATACGTCGCGGCGATCGGGCGTGTAGAAATTGCGCCACGTGTTTCGCAGCAAACGCATGCGGGTGGCGAAACAGCCGCCGCGCAACACTTTGTGATCGCGGAACCATGGTTCGGAGTATTCTTTGTAGGGGTCGCGTACGAAGCCTCGGTAGGGAACGAACCAATCCGCTGTCCATTCCCAAACGTTGCCCCACAGTTGGCGCACGCCTTCTGGCGTGTCGCCGGCCGGACACGCGCGGACGGAGACGGCGCTAGACATGATACTGTCGAGATTGGCTCTGGGTAAGGCTTTCAGGCTGGCAATGCTATTAACCCATGGAGTGGAGCGTTTCTCAAAACCGCTTGCCGCGAGTTCCCATTCGGCTTCGGTCGGCAAGCGGCGCCCGGCGAACCGGCAATAGGCGTCGGCTTCGTACCAGTTCACGTAGATAATAGCCGCATCGTTTCGTTCGCTCATCGGAATCCATTCATCGAACTCGCGCAGATACCAGGCGCCGTCGCGTTGTTGCCAATAACCGGGATGCCGCGCGTGGAGTTGCTCGCACCAGGCCCAGCCGGCGTCGCACCAGAACTCCCGCCGCAAGTAACCGTTCGCCATGACGAACTCGAGATACTCGGCGTTGCTGACCGCGGTCTTGGCTATGCAAAAGCTGGGGACGTCAATTTCGTGTGCCCATTTTTCGTTGTCGAACACGAAACCGCGATCATCTTGCTTCGCACCGAGTAAGAATCGTCCGCTGCGGATGTTGGCATCGCCGTGCAAAGCATCGCCGGAAGCCGCATGGATACGAGGTAGCCCTAGGCTAGCCACTGGCCTTGGGCCATTGGCTCTGGCCCTAGGCCACCCCGCCAGCCTAGGTCTTGGGTAGCTCAAAGTCTGCCGGGTGTAGAAAAGCGCTTCGCCGTGCATGTCTTCGTGGAATACGGCGAGTTCTGCAAAATATCGTAATGACGGATTGTCAGGTTCCTTTTCCATTCGTTCCAACACCCCTTCGATTACCTTCTCGAGATAAAGCAGGGTGGCATCGATATCGGGCAGCGGAAGATCCCAACGAAGGTCGTGGGCGACGGTGGCGGAGTTGTACAGCGTGTCTGAGTTGGCCAAGAGGGAGGGTAAGGGAACTTGATTCTCGTCCAGATAACGCAAACACCAATACTCCTGAAACCAGCCGAGATGGCCAATTTCCCAAAGCGGCGGATTGACGCTGTTGAGTCGCGGGCCCAGCAGTTGCGCGCCATCCAAATCGGCGTAGAGTGCGAGCGAGCGTTGGCGCGTGTCGAGCAGCCAATCCGCTAGTGGCGGTTGATTAAAATCCTGTGCGTTCATGACAGTTCGGGCGGATCTCAGGTACGCTCACGAGTGTATATTGAATCTTGTAACTATGAAAATCTCGTTGATCACACCGGCTGCACAACGGGCCCGCAACGGCAATCGCCACACCAGCACGCGCTGGGCGGCGATGCTGCGCGCCCTCGGCCATCGCGTGTCCGTTGCCACATCTTGGGACGGCGAGTCCGTTGACGTGATGCTCGCGCTGCACGCGCGCCGCAGCCACGATGCCATTAGGCGATTTGCCTTCGCCCATCCCGATCGGCCGCTGATCGTTGCACTCACCGGCACCGATCTTTATCGCGATATTCGCGTCGACGCCGACGCGAAACAATCGATGCGCCTCGCCACGCGCATGATAGTGCTGCAGGAGATGGGACTCAAGGAGCTCACGCCGACCCTCGCTGCGAAAACTCGCGTGGTGTATCAATCGGCTGATCCGATCGCGCCGCGCCCACCGTTGAAAACCTGTTTCGAGGTCGCAGTCATCGGCCATCTTCGCGAGGAAAAAGATCCGCTGCGTGCGGCGCTAGCGCTTGAACATTTGCCGCCAAGTTCCAGGATTCGAGTGACCCAATTAGGGCGATCCCTGGACAGCGAGATGACGCGCGCCGCTCAGGCCATCATGGCCGTTCAGCCGCGCTACCATTGGCTCGGCGAGGCGCCTCATTGGAAAGCACGGCGATATCTGGCTCGCAGCCGCATTATGGTGATCAGCTCGCGCATGGAAGGGGGCGCAAATGTGGTGTCGGAAGCACTGATGGCGGGCGTGCCGGTGGTCGCCTCGAAAATGTCGGGTAATATCGGCATGCTGGGTGAACACTATCCGGGCTACTATCCGGTCGGCAATGAGCGCGCTCTTGCCAAGCTTTTATATCGCACGGAAACGGAGCGCGAGTTCTATGAGGCGTTAAAACGCCTTTGTCGTCAGCGCCAGAAACTCATCTCGGCTGCCAGAGAGAAACGCTCGTTGGCGCTACTGTTGCGCGAAGTTGCGTTGAAGCGCGCAGCGTAAGCGATAGAGGCGGGGAGATGCCTAGCCTAGCTTAACAAAGTATGATGGGAACTGTAAAACCTAAATGCAGGTGTCGGGATTGAGCGATTTCTTATCGAGACGAGGAGATTGTATGAAGCGAACGTACGCATCTATTTTGTTGTTGAGTGGCGCCGTCGGAATGATGTCGGCTTGCACGCAAGAACAGCAAAACCAGTTTTCGCGAGGTATTCAGAATTGGACCGGCACTAATGGCGTATTGGATATCTATACAGGCGACAAACTTGCCATGCGGTTTATCAAGATCGACAAAATGACCACAGCGACCGGCACATCCGACGGCGGTGCTCGTTCTTACCGCTTTGGCTACGGGTATGTCGACGAGAACAAGAACTTTGTCGCGGATTCTGGCGAGAAAAAGGTTTATTTTGAAATCAGCGATTATTCGACAAACTATGTGTTCTATGAGAATTATAAGAACTAAGAGTTTGTGACAAACCCTAAGGCGTTGCGCTTCCCTGGACGCCTATTCGGTCGGCGGACTGAGCCGCGGGTTTGGGAATGTCGATCACTTGCACGAAGATCTCATCGGCCTTGACCATGCCCAGTTCTGATCGTGCGCGCTCCTCGATCGCCTCCGTGCCTGTTTTCAAGTCTGTTACCTCGGCACTCAACGCGTCATTGCGCACTTTTAGCCTCGCGGTTGTTTGTCGCTGTACTTGGACTTTTTCCTCCAACTGAGCGACTCGAAACCAGCTGCCTTTGCCCATCCAGAGAGAGTACTGAACCAAGATCAGCAGGACGGCTAGCGCGAGAGTGAGCCAGCGCATGGCTGCTTGCTATTAAATTTGGTAAAACGCGCCGCGGCCCGGGTAGCTCGCCGCTTCACCCAGTTCTTCCTCGATTCGCAGCAATTGATTGTATTTGGCAATGCGATCGGAGCGGGACAGCGAACCGGTTTTGATTTGACCCGCGTTGGTCGCTACGGCGATGTCGGCGATGGTTGTGTCTTCTGTTTCGCCGGAGCGATGGGAGATCACCGAGGTATAGCTTGCACATTTCGCCATTTCTATCGCCGCCAGCGTTTCCGTCAGTGTGCCGATCTGGTTGACCTTGATCAGAATAGAATTGGCGATACCTTGGCTGATGCCTTCGCGCAGGATCTTGGTGTTGGTGACGAACAAATCGTCGCCGACCAATTGAACCTTTTTGCCGAGCTTCTCCGTTAGGATTTTCCAGCCCGCCCAATCGTCTTCAGCCATACCGTCTTCGATGCTGATGATAGGATATTTCGCCACCCAAGACGCCAGCATCTCGGTGAATTCAAAGGCGCTGAGCTTGCGATTTTCTGAAGCGAAATCGTATCTGCCGTCTTTGAAAAATTCCGAACTGGCGCAGTCCAAACCGATCGAAACTTGCTCGCCCGCTTGATAGCCCGCGGCGCGGATCGCTTCCATGATGAGCTGGAGCGCCGCCTCGTTATTCGGCAAATTCGGCGCGAATCCGCCCTCGTCGCCGACCGTGGTCGGCATACCCTTGGCGTCGATAAGTTTCTTCAACGCATGAAAAATTTCTACACCGCAGCGCAGCGCCTCGCGGAAGGTCTGGAATCCGTGCGGAATGACCATAAACTCTTGCAGATCCAGGCTGTTGTTGGCGTGGGCGCCGCCATTGATAACATTCATCATGGGAACGGGCATTTTCATTCCGCCCGCGCCGCCGAGATAACGATATAGCGGCAGGCCGAATTCTTCCGCCGCTGCTTTTGCCACAGCCATCGACACGGCCAATACAGCATTGGCGCCCAGGCGCGATTTATTTTCCGTGCCGTCGAGGTCGATCAATGCTTTATCGATCAGAGATTGGCCGGATACCTCTAGCCCGATGATGGCTTCGCACATTTCCGTATTGACGTTTTCAACCGCTCTTAACACGCCCTTGCCAAGATAGCGGGTCATATCGCCGTCGCGCAATTCCACGGCTTCGCGCGTCCCGGTAGACGCACCGGAAGGCACGGCAGCACGGCCGAAGACGCCGGACTCCAGCCGCACGTCCGCTTCAACGGTAGGATTGCCGCGAGAGTCGAGAATCTCCCGCGCAATTACTTCAACGATTGCACTCATGGATTTTCCTAGTTGAACAATCTGTTCTCGGCAAAGCCTTGTTGCTTTACCATCCGGTCGATCGCTTGCAACGTAATGAGTAAATCTTTCATCTTCGGCAGCGGCCAGGCATTGGGCCCGTCGGATAAGGCTTTCTCCGGATCCGGGTGGGTTTCCATGAAAAGTCCTGCAATGCCCACCGCGACCGCCGCCCGCGCCAACACCGGCACGAACTCACGCTGTCCGCCGCTCGTGGCGCCTTGCCCACCGGGTAATTGTACCGAGTGGGTGGCATCGAACACCACGGGACAGCCGGTGTCGCGCATGATGGCGAGAGAACGCATGTCGGAAACCAGATTGTTGTAGCCGAAACTCACGCCGCGCTCGCACACCATGATGTTGTCTTGACCGCTTGCCTCGCGCGCTTTGTCAACGACGTTTTTCATGTCGCCCGGCGCCAAGAACTGGCCCTTTTTAATGTTCACCGGTTTTCCGGCGGAAGCGGCGGCGTGAATGAAGTCCGTTTGCCGGCAGAGAAACGCGGGCGTTTGCAGCACGTCGACTACGGCGGCAACCGTGGCGATTTCATCGACTTCGTGTATGTCCGTCAGCACCGGCACGCCGATTTGCGCTTTCACTTCATCGAGAATTTTCAGTCCCGCATCGATGCCGGGGCCGCGATACGATTTGCCCGAACTGCGATTGGCCTTGTCGAAGGACGATTTATAGATGAACGGAATGCCGAGCGATCCGGCGATCTCTTTCAACTGCCCGGCGGTATCCAACGCCAGTTGGCGCGATTCGACCACACAAGGGCCCGCAATCAAAAAAATCGGATGATCGAGTCCGACCTCAAATCCGCACAACTGCATCAATTCACGGTGCTCAATTGCGCGCCGGAATAAATCGGTGCATTGGCGCTGGTGACACGCAACGTCGCTTGCTCCAACGCCGCGCGGATGAAGGAGGTGAACAAGGGGTGGCCGCTGCGGGGGGTCGAGCTGAATTCAGGATGGAACTGACAGCCGAAAAACCACGGATGATCGGGCAATTCGACCATTTCAACAAGGTCGCCCGCTGTCTTGTTGTGCGCACGCGCGCCGACCGCCAGCCCGGCCGCTTCGATGCGTGGTAGGTAATGATTGTTGACCTCGTAGCGATGACGATGACGCTCGTTCACCGTGGTCGAGCCGTAGATACGATGCGCGAGCGATCCCGGCACCACGGTGCACGGT
>JALYOK010000146.1 GCA_030856925.1 Pseudomonadota bacterium | reverse complement strand
CATAGGGACCGGCCGCAATTTTGCGTGGTCGGTTACGGCAAGCTGGGCGGCAAGGAGCTCGGCTACGGTTCCGATCTCGACATTATTTTTCTGTACGATGACAACCATCCCGACGCGGGAGAAAACTATGCGCGCCTCGCCCAGCGGCTGAACTCGTGGCTCAACACCTATACGGCCTCCGGCGTGTTGTACGATACCGACCTGCGTTTACGGCCCGACGGCGCCAGCGGCTTGCTGGTTAGCAGCATAGAAGCATTTCGCGACTACCAGATGCATCATGCTTGGAGTTGGGAACATCAAGCTTTGACAAGGGCGCGCTTTAGTGCCGGTGACGCGGCAGTGGGCGCAGCTTTCGAAGCGATACGTATCGACTTGCTGCGCCGCGATCGCGACCCTCTCACCTTAAACAAAGAAGTGACTAATATGCGTGGAAAAATATTCGAGGGTCATCGGCATTCCGCTGAGTGGTTCGACGTTAAACACAGTCGCGGTGGCTTGGTCGATATCGAATTCGCGGTTCAATATTTGGTGCTCGCTCACGCGTCCCGCTACGCCGAACTGACCGGCAACGTGGGAAACATCGCTTTGCTTGCACGATGCGGGAAGTTAGGATTAATCCCCAAAGCTTTGGCGGACGATGTCGCCAACGCCTACCGCGAACTGCGGCGTCTGCAGCATCGAGCGTGGCTGGATGAGCAATCCGATTCCCGTTTTTCGCACGACGTTGCCGAACACCATGCGAGGCCGGTGCGCGAGTTGTGGCACTTTCTGTTCGACCGACAGGTTCCCTAATCTCGGACTAATTGTTCCGCAACAACCGACACCCTGATTGAGTCGATAGGCTTATAATGCGCTGATCGATTTTAGTTCAAAGAATGACCAATGAAAAACACCGCTGCAACGATTTGGTTGCTGATGTTCGTCGGCCAAACAGCGATGGGTTACGAGACCGGCGCCATGACCTGCGAGGATATAGGAAAGTTTGCTGAGACGTTGATGAGCGACCGCGAAAAGGGCCAGAATAAGGAGTCCGCGCTCGAGACGGTTAACAAACAGGAATGGCGCGGCGATATCGAAAAAAACAATATGACCTCGATTGTCGATCTCATCCACGGCCGCGTCGGCGATCAGTTGGCGAATGCACGAGCGGCATACTCCATTATCAAGCGCGATTGTGATATCGGTAAGGTTAGGCAGAAATAATTTTTTCAAAAAGGCAATCACCAACTTGGAGGAGACGAATGCGAAGCAATCCGGTCAAGGCAAAGTTAGCGCGTGGTGAACATGCGTTCGGCGCCATGTTCTTCGAGTTCTTTTCACCGGGCATACCGCAGATTGCTAAGAATGCCGGCGCCGAATTTATCCTGTTTGATATGGAACACGCCGGATCCGATGTTGGCTTGATGAAGCAGATGTTCGCCCTCTGCCGTGGTTTGGATTTGGTCCCGATGGTGCGAGTGCCGACCACCCAGTATCATTTCGTCGCCCGCATGTTGGACTTGGGCGCCCTCGGCATCATGGTGCCGATGGTGGAAAGCAAACAACAGGCGGAGGCGATCGTTTCTTACACTCGCTACCCGCCGTCGGGTGTGCGCGGCGCGGCATTCGGCGTGGCGCAGGACGACTATCAAGGCGGCGACGTCAACGAAAAGATCGCCGCTATCCACGAGCGCACGTTTGTGATTTGCCAAATAGAGACTGCTAAGGGACTTAAAAACATTGAGGCCATTGCGGCGGTTGAGGGCGTGGATTGTATTTGGCTCGGCCACTTCGATTTGACTAATTTCATGGGCATACCTGCGCAGTTCTCCCACCCCAAGTATCTTGCCGCGGTGAAGAAAATCGTGGCGACCGCGCGTAAATATAAACGCGCAGCCGGTTTTATGGCGGCCGACGAAAAATGGGCGCGCGAGTATCTCGATCACGGCTTCGACATTATTGCGACAGGTTTAGACAGCGGGCTATTGCAAGCCGCCATGGCAAATCTGATCGGTGGCATGCGAGATAAGGTAGCCGCCGGCAAGCGCGTCGCAACGAAAGGTAGATGACTATGGCCAATCCGAAGTTTCGCGTCGGCATTACTCGCGACGCATTGCGCGACGACGGTAAAACGGTGTTCGACTCCGCCGCCCTCAAGGCGCTCGATGATCCGCTGGTCGAATGGGAATTTGTCCTGGAGAACGTCAAGGAACTGACATCGGCCCACGCGGCGACTTATGATGCGCTGTGCGTCCTATCGCCGCGCACCACCGCGGCCACCCTGGCGGGTCCCAGTAGGCGCTTGAAGGTGGTCGCGCGCTTGGGGGTGGGCTATGACAATGTCGATGTTCCCGCTTGCACGGCGAACGGCGTGATCTTAGCCATCACGCCGGACGGGGTGCGCCGCCCCGTCGCCACCAGCATTTTGACGTTCATATTGGCGTTGTCGCATAAATTGTTTGTGAAAGACAGGATCACCCGCGCCGGGCGCTGGAGCGAGACTAAATTCCATATGGGCGAGGGGCTGATCGGCAAGACCGTCGGCTCGATCGGAATGGGCAATATCGGCAGTGAGATGTTTCGCCTGCTGGCGCCGCTGAACTTGAATTTCCTCGCGTGCGATCCGGCGAAGAACCAGGCCGATGCCGATAAGCTGGGCGTCAAGTTGACCGACATGGACACGGTGTTGCGTAATTCCGATTTCGTCTGTGTGAATTGTTTCCTGAGTGAACAGACGCGCGGTCTGATCGGCGAGCGTGAGTTGAATCTGATGAAGCCGAGCGCGTATTTGATCAACACCGCGCGCGGAGCGATCGTGAACGAGGCAGCGCTATTGAAGGTGCTGACCGATAAACGCATCGCCGGCGCGGCGCTGGATGTGTTCGAGCAAGAACCGACGCCGGCGGAAAATCCGATCTTAAAGCTGGAAAACGTTATCGTCACCCCCCATTCGATTTGCTGGACTGACGAGTGTTTTCGCAGCAACGCCGAAGGCGCATTTCGGGCGGTCGTTGCCGTGGCGAACGGTGAACTGCCGAAGTACGTGGTTAATACCGACGTGCTGGATCATCCCGACGTTAAAGCCCGCCTCAAGCCCGGCTAGTTTTCTCCATGCACATCCACCTCGATCCCGTCGGCGGCATTGCGGGAGATATGTTTATTGCCGCCGTGCTGCATGCATTCCCCAAGCTGGAAGCGGCCATGTTCGAGGCGATCCGGGCGGCAGGGTTGCCCGATGAGATTGGAATACAAGTTCAGCCGTTTCAGGATTTCGCGCTTACCGGATTGCGATTTGCCATCGATGAAGGCGTTGCGACCGCGCCAAAATCCCTGACCTACGGCGGCGCTGTGCATCGCCACGCATCCTTCGCGGAAATTCTTCGGCAATTAAACGGGAGCGCGCTTTCGCCCGCGGTGCGCGACCGTGCTATCGCGATATTTACTTTACTCGCGGAAGTTGAAGGCGAGATTCACGGCGTAAAAATGGCCGAGGTCAGTTTTCATGAATTGGGGGGGTGGGATTCGATCGCCGATATCGTCGGCGCCTCGTTCTTGATCGAAGCATGCGGCGCCACATCATGGTCGGTGGGCTCGCTGCCGAAGGGCTCCGGTACGGTGAAAACCGCCCATGGGCCCTTGCCGGTCCCCAGTCCTGCCACCGCGCGGTTATTAGAAGGCTATCTGTGGCACGATGACGGCTATAGCGGTGAAAGGGTCACGCCGACCGGCGCTGCCATCATCCGGCACCTGCAATGCGGCGATCGCGTACCGGAAGGCGCGCGGCGTTTAGCGGGCACGGGTTACGGCTTCGGTACGCGGCGCTTCATGGGCATGAGCAATACGCTTCGCGCCATGGTGCTGACGGATGGCGCATCGTCCTCCTTTCGTCACGAGGACATCGCCGTGGTCGAGTTCGAACTCGACGATCAAACCGCGGAAGACATCGCCGTTGCAATCGGGCATTTGCGCGACACCGAGTCAGTGTTGGATGTGTTGCAGATGCCCGCCTATGGCAAAAAGGGGCGGCTCTACACCCACATCCAACTACTGTGCACGCCGGCCGCGCTCGATTCGGTGTTGACCGCATGCTTTAACCAGACCGGCACGCTGGGGGTGCGTTATCACACTGTCCATCGGGCGACTCTTCAGCGCGAGGTAACAAATGTCACGGTTGCGGGTCAATCGGCGCGCGTGAAACTGGCGACCCGTCCCGACGGCGTGGTCACCGCGAAAATCGAGTCCGATGATCTCTTCAATTCTTTGGCTCACACCCAGGAAGCGCGAAATCGTTTGCGCCGTGAGGCGGAACAATTGGCCCTATCAAATAAGCGAAGCCTTGAATAAGCCCGATTTCGTCGTGATACTCACGTTACTCACAAAAAACATTTCCTTACATATTATCGATATACTGGGTAAATATTTTTTGTTCGCGCCTTGTTTCACTTAGAACTCGAATTTATTCAGAGCTTCCCCAGAAACGATGACGGACTTTAATTTGGATTTTCAGCGCGAACAGCGCCTGGGTTTCGACGAAGCGATCTATTGCGCGGCAAAAAATTCGGCGCAGATCGAGGCCATTCTCAGCCAGGCCGCGATGCACGATGGCCGTTTTCTGTTGACGCGATTGGCCGCGGATAAGTTCATGAATTTGACCGCCGCTGTGCGTGGGCAGATAGATTACGACGGCGTTTCGCAAACGGGGATTTACGGTGCGGTGAAGCCGATCCAAAAGCCTGCGCAGGTGGCTCTTCTCACGGCAGGAACGTCCGATATCGGCGTCGCCCGCGAAGCTTTGCGCACCCTCAATTACTACGGCGAGGCGGGTCGGGAATTCAACGACATCGGCGTTGCGGGACTGTGGCGATTCACCGGCCAGCTTGAAACGATACGAGCCTATCCCATTACAATCATCGTGGCCGGAATGGACGCCGCGCTGGTGAGCGTGGCGGGCGGTTTACTCGCGGGGGTGGTGATCGCGGTGCCGACTTCGGTGGGATATGGAGTCGCGGCAGGAGGCGTGACAGCGCTGCATGCGGCCTTGGCCAGTTGTGCGCCGGGCGTGCTAGTGGTCAATATCGACAACGGTTATGGCGCCGCTTGTGCGGCACTACGTGTATTAAACCTAGAAACGGCAGTTGGCCGCTTTCTGCCTCGCGAAGCGCCGCCCTGATATTGAGGGGAACCGCATATTGTTTACTCACCCAATGGGTGACCGCGCTACGCACCCGATTACACGATTGCCGGGCCGTCAGGGCGGCTAGCCTCGGGCCACGTTGTTCTCCTTGCAGGGGACGGCCCTGCCGAGTTGTCGCGCTAGTAGCACAAGTACAATCTGCCACTAGTAGCACAAGGACAAGTGCTGCCACCAGCCAGGCTATCCGGCAATCGCACACTCGGCTGCGTTCACCTGCCGTCTGTCTGGGTTAAATCGCGGCAAATGCATTGATCTTTACCGGGCGCTAGGCCAGAAGGCGCATGGACATTGGCGCCCGGGCATGAATGGCCGGAGAGCCGCACCGGAAATAGCTTCTAGGCCGACGCGTTTTGCGGAGTACATTGGCGCTCAAACCACCACGCCTTAAACACATCCAGCGGCTGCGGGCGACCAAGAAAATAACCTTGAACCAGGTCGCATTGAAGTGCTGTTAGCGCGAGCCAGGTCGCTTCGTCCTCGACCCCCTCTGCCACCACCCGCAACTGCAAATTGTGCGCTAAATCGATAATGGTGCGCACGATCCGTTCGTCCTGCTGATCCTTTAGCATTTGCCGCACAAACACTTGGTCGATTTTAAGTTCATCCAGCGGCAGTTTTCTTAAATAAGCCAGCGAGGAATAGCCCGTACCGAAATCGTCGACGGAAATTTCCACGCCGACATCTTTTAGGCGCACAAGTACCGAACGCACCGCGTCCACCTCGCTGATCATCGAGCCTTCGGTGATCTCCAACAATAACCGGTTCGCGGGCACGCCCCAGGTGCGCAGGCTTTGGTCGACGATTTCGACGAATTCCGAAGACTGTAAGTCCTGCGCCGCGAGGTTGACGCTGACGGTGAGGTCCATCCCTTGGCTTCGAATCTCCGCGTTCTGCCGCAGCGCCGTATTGAGGACCCACCGCGTCAACTCCGTCATCAAGCCGCTCTGCTCGGCGACGCTGACGACTACGTGGGGTGGAATAAACTCGCCGCGATCATTACGCCAGCGCAACAACGCCTCTGCGCCGTGCACGATGCCCGTATCGCAAGCCGCTTGCGGCTGGTAATAAAGCATCAATTCATTTTCCCGCAGCGCACGCCTAAGCTCCGTTTCAATCGAGCGCTGTAGGCGTTGGTCTTTGTCCAACTTCGGTTGGTAGATCACGTAGGGTTCGGAAGAACTTCGTGCCGCGACCCGCGCCGTATCGGCTATGCGCATCAGGGTCGGGCCATCGCCGCCATGTTCCGGATACAGCGCGATCCCGAGCGCGGGCTGAACCAGAATTTCGATGGACTGGAGCACGATGGGTAATTCGAGTGTCGCGAGTAACTTATTCGCCGCGAGCATCGCTTGGCCATCGCTGCGAAGTCTGGGAAGCACTATGCCGAACTCTTCGCGGCCTAAGCGGGCGAGATAATCGTCAGCCCGTAACATCGGTTTTAATCGCAAGGAGAGTTCGACCATAAATTGGTCCAAGGTCGGATAACCCGGATATCCCAATAGACGATGGGATGAAACCGTTTCCAACAAGATCACGGCGATGATCTCTTTCTCGCCCTCGGCGATGTCCTCGATATGCCGATCGAGTGTCTCGACAAATAGATCAGCGCCGGGTAATTTGGTTGCCGAGTCGAAGAATAGCTGTTGGCGGTAACGTTCTTGCTCGCCGTGCAGTAACGCGGCCGTGGTCAGCCCCAAATGGAGGAATACCGAGTTTTGCGCCAAGTCGAACGGATCGTTGCCAATGCGTACGTCGGCCTGCTTCAGGGCGGCGGCAACCACCCGCAAATACTGTTCGTGAGCCAGCGCCGGCCATTCCGGAACCATACCGGCATGCTGCAGGTCCAGCCAGATCTGTAGCCGATTGCATACTTCTTCAAACGCCATGTCCGCTGTCAACAGCGAATGGAAATAGCTGTTCAAGACCTCGAGGAACAACGCGCGGCGCTTCGGACGTTCAATGAATCGCGTCAATTCTCTATCGAGAAATTGATCCAACGTTAACCAAATCGTCGCAGGCATGTTGTCAATCACCGCTTGAATGGTTTTGAGCCGCGCTAGATCAGTCGCCTCGATGCCGGCAACCGCCAGCGCTTGCCGCAATCGCGGTTCCGTCAGCTGCCGCTCGAGTTGCGTTAACTGCGGCATCTAATAGCGAGTGCGGCCGGGGAGCCGCGGCTCGCCTGGGTGACGGACCCATTTTGACGCGGTCATGAAGCCTCTCTGCGGGCCGGCATCGAGGACTGATCCGGCAGATCGCTTTCGAGTTCGACACGCTCGATCTGCAAGAAGCGATCGGAAATTTTGCGGCTGCTGACGTGTATCTCAGTGACGTCTTGGTTGGCCTGACGAATGTGGTCGGCAAGTTTTTTCATACGGTCGTCGAAGCGCGCGAAATCTTTGCTTAACTTACCGAGTTCATCCTTAATGATATGAATTTGTTGGCGGGTTTCGACGTCCTTCATCACCGCTCTGGCCGTGTTAAGCACCGCCATCAGCGTGGTCGGAGATACGATCCACACCCGCCGCTGCATCGCGTAATCCACCACATCGGGATGATAGGCGTGCAACTCGGCGAACACCGCTTCCGCCGGCAAGAACATTACGGCGCCGTCGGAAGTTTCATTAGGGATGATGTATTTGGCGCCGATTGCATCGACATGGTTTTTGACGTCGTTCTTGAATTGCCGTTGCGCCTGGTGTCGCTCGGCGGGCGAGCTGTCCGGGGCGAGCATACGATGATAGTTTTCCAGCGGAAATTTAGCATCGATGGCGACCGTGCCAGTCGGCGCCGGGAGAAACAACGCGCAATCTACGCGCGACCCGTTCGACAACGTATGCTGCATCCGATACGCTTGGTTGGGCAGCATATTGGCAACAAGTGCTTCGAGCTGAACTTCGCCAAATGCACCGCGGGAGCGTTTATCCCCCAGCAGTTGTTGCAAACTCACGACATTAGTCGTGAGGCCATCGATTTTTTTCTGCGCTTCATCGATAGAGGCAAGCCGCGCCATGACGTTGGAAAATGTTTCGTTGGTTTTCTTGAATCCTTCCTCCAAACGCTCGTGGACCTTGCCGGTGATTTGATCAAGCCGCTGGTCAACTTTTTCGCTCATGCTCTCGATACGGACGATGAGCTGCTGGGTAACGGCGGTGAGGGTCGATTGAAATAATTCTTGATCGGCGCGTGCGTGCTCGGCCAGCTTTTGCAGAGTCTGGCCGAGCATTTCCGTGCGCAGAAAATCCTGTTTTTGTTGCAGCGCGTTGCTGAGTTGGGCGAGTTGGCGCACCAATTCCTCGCGATTTGCGGAAAGCGCTTCCGCTTGGTTCAGGTGTAGCG
>JALYOK010000139.1 GCA_030856925.1 Pseudomonadota bacterium | reverse complement strand
CCTCTGATTAAGTCCAACGCGGCTCGCATTGAATCGAGAAGGGGCCGATCGCAACGCGCCTCAGCCAAGCCAAAGACTCTCTTAACGAGCGGCGCATCGCAGCGAGCAACTCCTTATATTACTTCCTTCCGACCAAATGCTTCACCAGCACCTTGGAGCGACGTTCATAGCTATAGCTTTTCTGCTTCTGATCCGGCAATAGCTCCACCGAGGTTTCCTCGAAACCGCGCTCGATGAACCAGTGAAAGCTGCGCGCCGAAAGAACAAACAGGTTGCGGATGCCGGATTTCTTTGCGCGAGTTTCGATATGGGTGAGGAGGCTGTCGCCCCGGCCGAGATTACGATAGGCGGGGTTAACGGCCATGCACGCCAATTCCGCCGCTTTCTCACCCTGAAAGGGGAAAAATGCGACACAACCGATGATGGCGGCGTCATGTTCAAGCACGGAAAAATTATCGATCTCCATTTCTATCTGTTCGCGCGAGCGCTTTACCAGAATACCTTCGGATTCTAGTGGTTCGATCAAACGTATGATGCCGCCTACGTCTTGAATGGTGGCGGAACGCAGTTTCTCCAAGGGATCGCGGGTGACCATGGTGCCGATACCGGCGCGGGTGAATAGCTCCGACAACAAGCCGCCGTCGATGTTGCGATCGATAATGTGACAGCGTCCGACGCTCTCCTGGCAGGCGCGAACCGCGCATGGAACATAAAGGCGAATGTCTTCCGGCTGCGTATGATTTTTTGCGAGTTCCGCTTCCGCTTCCTGGGCAGTGATTTCGCTCAACAGCTTACCGCGCTTGTCGAGCATGCCCGGCCCATCCATCAAAAAGATCAGCTTATCGGCCTTCAGCGCGATAGCGGCGCTAGTCGCGACGTCTTCGAGCGCCAAATTGAATACTTCGCCTGTCGGCGAATAACCCAGCGGCGAGAGTAACACGATCTCCTCGTCCTCCAGCCGCCGCTTGATGCCATCGCAATCGATCTTGCGCACCACACCCGTATGCTGTAAATCGACGCCGTCGATCACCCCCATCGGCCGCGCCGTGACGGAATTACCGCTCGCGACCCGGATGTCGGAACCGGCCATCGGCGAGTTCGGCAACCCCATCGACAGCAACGCCTCTATTTCGACCCGCACCGTACCGTTGGCTTCCTTCACCACGGCCAACGTCTCCGAATCGGTCACCCGCAGACCGCGGACGAACTGGGATTGGTGGCTAGTTTTCTGTAACCTGGCCTCGATCTGTGGGCGCGTGCCGTGTACTAAAACCAAGCGCACACCCAAGCTCTCCAGCAAATTCAAGTCATGCACCAGCGCGACGAACTTGCCACCCTGCACTACTTCGCCGCCAAAGGCGATCACGAAGATCTTGCCGCGGAAGGTATGGATATACGGCGCCGCCAAGCGGAACGAAGCGACGAAGGAATCAGATTTGGCCATGGCTGATTGGATTGCCGACTGAGGGCGTATTTTAAACTCAAGCGCAACACATTGTTAGGGAAGCTCTGAATAGGTTCGAGTTCTGAGTGAGACAAGGCGCGAGCAAAACATATTGACGCCGCATACTGACGATATGTAAGGAGATATTTTTTGTGAGCAACGCAGTATCGCGACGAAATCGGACTTATTCAGACATTCCTAGAAATCGCCCCACAGGATCTGCATCGCCGCTAACGCCGCCAATGGCGCGGTTTCCGTTCGTAACACTCGTGGCCCGATGCGCACGGACGTGAATCCTTTTGCTTGAGCGAAGGCGACCTCGTCTTGATTGAGTCCGCCCTCCGGGCCGATGGTTAAGTTCACTGCCCCCGTCGGCGCGGGACAGTCGCGCAGGGAATGTTCGGCGTACGGCGAAAGCATCAAACGCGTGGTAGAGGCATCCGTCACGGCCACCCATTCCTCGAACGGCAGGATTGCGGCCACCTGCGGCACCGTATTGCGACCGCATTGCTCGCAGGCGGAGACGACCACGTTTTGCCAATGTTGCAGGCGTTTTTCGGCACGTTCTTGATTTAATCGCACCACGGAGCGGCGGGTCTGGAGCGGCTGAATGCGCGCCACACCCAGTTCGACCGCTTTTTGCAAGGTGTAATCCATTTTGTCGCCGGTGGTGATGGCTTGCGCCAGACAAACTTTCAGCTTCGATTCCCGTTCGCTGTCGTGATGGCGGCCAATATCCACGGTCACTATGTCTTTTTCGACTCGATGGATGCGCGCCTCGTATTCGCCGCCCTCGCCATTAAACAGCCGCACCTCATCATCACACTTCAAACGCAGTACGCGGATCGCATGGTGGGCGGCGCCATTGGGAAGATTTGCCTGGGCGCGATGGGCGAGGTTGATGGGGCAAAATAGGCGCGGGATGGCCATGCCAAAGATAGTTTGGTGCAACACAGCATGGTATCATGGGGATATCAAACCTCCACCGTTATACGATCGAGTGGTCACCCCACAAGCATCTAACGAAGTTTTCACTAAAACCGTCGCAGCTCGCGAGCGACTTTAGTTTTGACCCAGACCCAACACCAAAAAAGGAATGTTCGAATAGATGGAATCAACCTGTAATCCGGGCATTTCCGCAACTCTCGCGGCCACCATCGCCGCCGTTAAAAAAGTAGCTCGCGAGGAAGTCATGCCGCGCTATCTCAAAGTCGCCCACGAGCGCAAGACCGATGGCAGCCTCTTTACCCAGGCGGATATTGCAGCACAGAATGCGTTAAGGAAGGAACTTACCGCCATTCGCGATTGCCCGCTGCTGGGCGAGGAAATGAAGGATGACGAGCATCTTGAACTGTGGAAGCAAGGTAATGAGGGGATCTGGTGCGTCGATCCTATCGACGGCACTTCGAATTTCGTCAACGGCATTCCCTACTTCGCCGTGTCGGTTGCGCTCGTTCAAAATCATTGGCCGGTGCTGGGCGTCGTATACGATCCAGTCGCGGAAGAAGCGTTCTACGCCGAGCGCGGACTCGGCGCCTGTCTGAAT
>JALYOK010000476.1 GCA_030856925.1 Pseudomonadota bacterium | reverse complement strand
TAATTTATCCGCAACCAGAAACAGATAGGCCGGGTTCTGTCCCTCGATGCGTTTCCATATTTCGATCGCCAGGGTGTGATCCCCCTCACGAGCCGCCCACTCTCCCAATAGCAGATTGGCGCGCACGCATTTGCGATTGGCGCTCAAAGCTTGCTCCAAGTATTCTTTCGCCTGTTCGGGACGGGAATGGGAACGCTCAAACGCGGCAAGCTCGCAGAAATAATTTGCGACCTCTTTTTGATACGGGTCGGTGGAAATTTTTTCCAGTTCCTGCGCCACGCCGATTGCTTTGAACCAATCCTTTTCCACCACGTAGATATGCAGCAGAGATTGCAAAGCGGATTCTTTGTAATGGGTTTTTCGCAAGTCGGAAAAAATCTCTTCGGCGCGGTCGAGCAACCCACCTTTGAGAAAATCCTGCGCCAATTCATACAGCGCCAATGTCTTCTGCTCATTGGTCAAATCGACTCGATTGACCAAGTTTTGATGCATGCGTATCGCCCGCTCGATCTCCCCGCGCCGGCGAAACAAACTACCGAGAGCAAAATGCAGTTCCACGGTCTGTTGGTCGGCCCGCGCCACCTCGATAAAGGCTTCTATGGCTTTATCGGGCTGCTCGTTCAACAAAAAATTAAGTCCCTTGAAGTACGACGCCGGCAACGTGCGGGATTCCGTCAATAGATACTTGAGGTCGATGCGTGCAGCGAGCCAGCCCAAACCGAAAAATAACGGGAATCCTAGTAACCACCAAGATTGAAATTCCATGCGGGCTAAGAAACGCGGGGCTAAACGTTCCGGATTTAGCCGAGTGGTATGGTGAGCAGCGGATCCACCTCCGGCTTGACGTTTTCCGCGGGCTTAATATGCTCTTGCAGCCGAATATCCCGTTTGAGTTGCTGGATCTGACGGCGTTGCCGAAATAGCGGGCCGGTGAGCGCCAATAATCCAACCACCACTCCGATAATCAAAAAGACAAAAAGCACCAAGACGAGCGGCGCGGTGCGTTCATAAGTCAAGAATTTGATATCGACCAATCCGGAATTGCCGATTGCGAACACCAGCAACACCACAAATAGGGCCAACATCACTGCGAGCTTGATCAGCCTAATTATGAATCCCATGGCGGCAGCTTGAGTAAATCCACATTAAGGAACCTCTGATTAAGTCCATCGCGGCTCGCGTCGGGCCCTGAAGGGGCCGCTCGCCGCGTCGCGCCTGCCACCCGGCAAACCCCAGCGCGACCGCGAGCGACTTAATCAGAGGTTCCCTAGTATAACAACAATTACCAGGGGGACGATGGCAGCCGTCGAAGACAAAAAAAACGGCGCATCCGAGGACCACACCGCTTCTAAACCGTTCAAAATAGCTTCTACTTCACGCCGTCAAGCGAATCCACCCGGTCGCGCAGTTCTTTACCCGCCTTAAAGTGCGGAACATATTTTTCGGGAACCTGAACCTTATCCCCTGTCTTTGGGTTGCGTCCGGTGCGTGGCGGGCGATAGTTCAAACCAAAACTTCCGAAACCGCGAATCTCGATTCGATCGCCTTGGGCCAAACTTATCGCCATCGCATCCAGCACCGTTTTGACCGCAAGTTCCGCATCTTTCGCAACGAGTTGCGTAAACCTGCCGGCCAGTAGATTGATCAGTTCCGACTTGGTCATCCCCGCTCCCTTATTCTTGTTCGTTACCCTTGTTCTCTAACTTGGCTTTCAATAACGCGCCCAGATTGGTCGTTCCGGC
The DNA here is from genome assembly GCA_030856925.1 of Pseudomonadota bacterium. Lineage (GTDB taxonomy): Bacteria > Pseudomonadota > Gammaproteobacteria > Burkholderiales > JALYOK01 > JALYOK01. Next base: position 1,974 of record JALYOK010000476.1, on the reverse strand, counting down.
ATTGACCGGACTTTCCGAACCAAATTTTTGCATCGCAGCGTTTTCGTCGGCAGAATCTTTCGCTTTAACCGAAAGGTTGATGCTGCGGTTCTTGCGGTCGATATTGACAATGACCGCTTCCACCTCATCACCTTCCTTCAAACGGGTGCGGATGTCCTCCACTTTGTCGCGGGAAATTTCCGAGGCACGCAAGTAGCCTTCGACATCGGGCTCGATTTGAATTACCGCACCCTTGGGATCGAGCGTTTTCACGATACCCTTGATAATGTGGCCTTTGTCGTGATTGGTCACAAACACGCTGAAGGGATCACCGCTCATTTGTTTGATGCCGAGAGAAATGCGTTCGCGCTCGACGTCAATCGCCAAAACCACGGCTTCTACTTCGTCGCCCTTCTTGTATCCGCGCACAGCTTCTTCGCCGGTCTGGGTCCAAGAAAGATCGGACAGATGGACCAGGCCGTCGATACCGCCGTTGAGGCCGATGAAAACGCCAAAATCGGTGATCGATTTGATCTGGCCGGCGACTCTATCGCCCTTCTTATGGTTGGCGTAGAAATCTTCCCACGGGTTCGCTTGGCATTGCTTCATGCCCAGCGAGATACGACGGCGTTCCTCGTCGATTTCGAGAATCATCACTTCGACTTCGTCGCCGAGTTGCACCACCTTGGAAGGATGGACATTCTTGTTAGTCCAATCCATTTCGGACACGTGGACCAAACCTTCGATGCCTTGCTCAATTTCAACGAAGGCGCCATAGTCGGTAAGATTCGTGACTTTGCCGAACAGGCGCGTGCCCTGCGGATAACGGCGACCCAAACCGACCCATGGGTCTTCGCCGAGTTGCTTCAGGCCCAGCGAAACGCGATTCTTCTCCTGATCGAATTTCAGCACTTTGGCTTCGACCTCATCACCCACGGTCAACACTTCCGAGGGGTGCTTGACCCGGCGCCATGCCAGATCGGTAATGTGCAACAGGCCATCGATTCCGCCCAGATCAACGAACGCGCCGTAGTCGGTAATGTTTTTGACGATGCCTTTGACTACCGAGCCCTCCTGCAGACTCTCTAACAGGCTTTGACGTTCGACGCCTTGCGCCGCTTCCATCACTGCGCGACGCGACACAACGACGTTGTTACGCTTGCGATCGAGTTTAATGACCTTAAACTCCATCTCTTTGTTCTCGTACGGCGTGGTATCTTTCACCGGCCGGATATCCACTAGCGAACCCGGTAGGAACGCGCGGATGCCGTTCACCATGACGGTGAGACCGCCCTTGACCTTACCATTCACCACGCCCAGGACGATGGTGCCCTTTTCTAACGCTTCGTCAAGATCGGTCCATGCTGCAAGACGCTTGGCCTTATCGCGCGATAACTTGGTTGAGCCATAACCATCGTCGAACGCGTCGATCGCAACTTTGACGAAATCGCCGGGCTTAACTTCGACCTCGCCGCGATCGTTCTTGAATTCCTCAATAGGAATCAAACTTTCGGACTTCAGTCCGGCGTTCACGATCACCATATTGGCGTCGATGGAAATAACTTCGGCGGTGATAACTTCGCCGATGCTAATTTCCTGGTGGGCGTGGCTCTCCTCGAACAGTGCGGCGAAATTTTCTATGGTTGGGGTTGCTTGGGAAACAGTTGTCATGGGTTAGGTTAATCAAAAGGACCAAAACTACTCAGAAATCAGGTCAAGTTAGTCATCGCCTATCCGGCTTGGAAGGCGTCCGGTATTACATTTAATTCGCTGCGCTTAACGCATACAACTTCAGCACGGCGTCAACCGATTCGGGCAAACTCAAGGCCGTCGTATCGATTAATTTGGTGTCGCTGCCGGTGCGTAGCGGCGCCGAATTGCGCGCCCTATCTCGTTCGTCGCGGGACTCAATGTCGTTTAGCAAGTCTCGGATGTTAGCATTTATTCCTTTTTCCATCAACTGCTTATGACGACGCTCCGCACGCAACTCGACAC
>JALYOK010000115.1 GCA_030856925.1 Pseudomonadota bacterium | reverse complement strand
ACTATCGTCACGTTCCCATATCGACTTGTTCGGATAACGACTGCGCCCAAAAACGCCGTGACGGCTGCGCCGGCAAACCGTAAGGCGATCGTGGCAGCTCGACGGTGAACGTACTGCCAAGGCCCGGAGTGCTGGTGACCGTGATGTCGCCGCCGTGAGTTCGCACGAACGCCAGCGCGAGGTTTAAACCTAAGCCGATTCCATGTTGCGAACGGCTCCGATCGCAGCGGTAGAAGCGCTGAAAGATCCGCGGTAGATCATCTGCCGAGATGCCGACGCCGGTGTCCTCAATATCTACGAATACCCGTGCGCCCTGCTCGCGTAGAACGATCCTAACCCGACCGCCCGCAGGCGTGTACTTAAGCGCATTGTCCAGCAGATTCGCGACGACGCGTTGCAGCCGCTGCCGATCGCCCTGAATGTGGCAATTCTTCGGCACGCTGGTCACCAAGCTTATTCGGTTATCTTCTGCGACCGTTTGAAACAACTCGCACGCACTGAGGGCAATCTCGGCGAGATCGATGCCACTTACGTTCAGCTTGGCGGCGCCGGAGTCGGCCTCCGCAATGTCCAACGTGGTATTCACCATGTCCAGCAGGTGATCGCACTCCTCGATGGTATTCACGGCCAACGATTCTCGTGCCTCATTTGCTTCGCCGTTCGACAGGCTCATCTCGGCGGCAGCGCGAATGCGTGCGAGCGGGCTCCTAAGGTCATGGGCGAGGTTGTCGGCCATGTCGCGCATGCCGATGATCAGCGCCTGCATGCGGTCGAGCATCGTGTTGAATGTCCCAGCCAGGTGGTCGAGCTCGTCGCCTTGCGATCCAATCGGTACGCGCCGGTCCAATGCCCCAGCGGTAATTTCGTTCGCCGCGCGCGTGACTTCGTTGACGCCGCGCAGCGCCCGCCGCGCCATAAACCATCCGATCGGGCCGCCGCATAGGAGCACAACCGCTAAGGTCAGCAGAAACCCGCGCAGAATTCCTGCGAGAAACGCTTCGTCTTCTTCCAGCGATTGCCCGATCTCGAGTGCGACACCTGGCCCAATGGTCCCGATGATCCGGCGAACGCGGTCCTCGCGCGCTGAAAGTTCAAGCATATCGACTAACGATTTATCGCCACTGCCAATGTCGCGCAGGACCTGTTTCGGCACAGGCACGAGTCCCGGCCAAGAGGACAGTTCGGTCGCCGCAAGTTGACGACCATCGCTCCCCCACACGCGAAAGAAGACCTTCTCGGCTTCTTCCCCTTGCGTGTCTAAGGCCATCTCCTTTCTGACTCTTTCGATCCCCTCCTGCTGAAACAGGGCGGCAAATTCGTCGACATCCTGCTGCATGTCTTCATCGGTGCGATCCGTGACGAAAGCGGCGGTAAGCGCGTAGACAAACACGAAAGCGAGAACCGATGAGGCCGCGAAGATAGCGGCGTACCAGATCGTCAGGCGCAGCGCGAGCGTAGACCAAAACTTAGGAATTTTCTCTAAGAACATAACCCATCCCGCGTACTGTGTGGATCAGCGGTGTGTCGAAGCCCTTGTCGATCTTGTCGCGCAACCGGCAAATTCGCGACTCTACAACGTTGGTCTGTGGGTCGAAGTTATAGTCCCAGACGCGTTCCATGATCATCGTTTTGGAAACTACGCGTCCGGCATTGCGCGCGAGGTATTCGAGCAAGCAGAATTCCCTTGGCTGGAGGTCGATCTTCTTGCTGGCGCGAGTTACTAGGTGAGCGAGGAGATCAATATGGAGTTCCCCGACCGTGATTCCGGTCGGCTCGGGCGTATTGTTCGCGCGCCGGATCAAGGCGTGAATGCGTGCTAGCAGCTCGGAAAAAGCGAAAGGCTTGGTGAGGTAGTCGTCGCCGCCGGCCTGGAGGCCTTGCACCCGCTCATCGACCGTGCGTTTGGCGCTCAAGATAATTACCGGCAGACGGATCCGTCGCCGCCGCAGTTCCTCGATAAGCGCCAGCCCATCCATTTCGGGGAGCATGATGTCGATGATTGCGGCATCAAAAGACCCATCGAGCGCCAATTGTAATCCGCTTTTGCCGTCGGCCACGTGCACCACGACAAAGCCAGCCTCCTTTAGTCCCTTGCTGACGAAGGAAACTATCCTTATGTCGTCCTCAACGAAGAGTAGACGCATCTATACAGTCACCTTTCATTATTCCGGCGCGTTCCGGCCGCGTGGCGGCAAAGCTTAAATCACTCATCGAGCCGCTGCCGATAACCTCACTTTAAGCGCCTGGTAATCCGTTTGTCCAGGTTGATCGGCAAGTATTGCTTCAACATTACCAAATCCTCATGTTTCG
>JALYOK010000108.1 GCA_030856925.1 Pseudomonadota bacterium | reverse complement strand
TTGCACGATTGCCGGGTTGTCTGGCGTTGTTGCTCCTCCTTGCAGGGGACGGCCCTGCCGCGTCGTCGCGCCTAGCCAGTCAACCCAGCAATCGCACACTCGGATGCGTTCAACTGCCGTTTCTAGGGTTACTGACATCATCTGGTACGCGCATGTATATCCTTATCGGGCGCGGATGAGCGGAATATTTGTAGAGACTGGAGTCGTCACCGGGATACAGACAAATACACGGCGTTTCGCGACCGGATGAATTGATCCCATGGCATCGCGCGACGGCCGTTTTTAGGATACTATCGCTGGATTTCATGACTACGACACCTGTCCCTCCTCTTTTTGTCATCGGCGCCCAGCGCTCCGGCACCACCATGTTGCGGCTGATGCTGAACCGGCACCCCGATGTCGTTGTTCCATTCGAGTCGGGCTTCATCACGGAATTTATCCCGCGACAAGCCGAGTTCGGTGATCTTGCCGATCCCGCCAACGCCGCCCGACTGCTAAGCGCGATTGCTGCGCACCCATTGGTGAAAAAAGGTGATCTGATCCAAGATCCGAAAGCGATTCTCGCTCGTCCGATCTCGGATTATGCGTCGCTTTGCGATGCGATCTTCTCGGTATATGCCGAAGGCCAGGGTAAACGGCGGTGGGGCGATAAAACGCCGTCTTACGTCACCGAAATCGATCAACTGTGGCGCCTCTTCCCCGGCTGTAAGATCCTGCACATCGTACGCGATGGCCGCGACGTTGCGTTATCCAACTTGCGCGTCGGCTGGGGCATACACAATTTACCTCGCGCGGCCCATGACTGGCGTTGGAAGACCCTGCTTGCGCACAAGATGGGAGCGCTGCTGGGGCCGAATTATTTTGAATTGCGCTACGAGGAGTTGGTGACGGCGCCCGAACAGCATTTGCGCCGGATATGTGAGTTTCTCGATCTCCAATATGACCCGCGTATGTTGTCGTACCATGAAACGGCGACCAACGAAATGCCGCAAGCCAGCCTCGATTGGCATCGCAACTCGGTGAGAGCACCGGATAGCAGCCTGATCTACGCCTGGAAAAAAGACATGCCGAAAGCCGACCGCATCATATTCGAACAGATCGCGAGCGACGCACTGGAGACGTTCGGCTATGAGCAGGAGAATCTGCCGAGTAACTTGGGAAGCCGGGTCAGGAACCTCTATTACGCCACCTTGCAGCGCTGGTAATAGCCGCCGAAGGTTTGGTCGAATCCCTACAGATACAGCATCCCGGCTGCCTTTTTAGATGCAGCCGGTTAGCTCACTCAGCAGGCGCGGTCTCCGCTGCGGGATGCTCAATCAACGCCTTCGCGCTCAAACGCACGCGGCCCTTTTCGTCCGCTTCCAACACTTTCACGCGAACTTTTTGGCCTTCCTTCAAATAATCTTCAACCTTGTTGACGCGCTCGTTGGCGATTTGCGAAATATGCAGCAAGCCGTCCTTGCCCGGCAGGATGCTGACAATCGCGCCGAAATCGAGCAGGCGAATAACTGTTCCCTCGTAAATCTGTCCTACTTCGACTTCCGCGGTAATCGCGAGAATTCGGCGTTTCGCTTCTTCGCCGGCCTCGCTGGAAACGCAGGCGATATTAACAGTGCCGTCATCGGTAATGTCGATGGTGGTGCCGGTCTCTTCCGTGAGCGCGCGAATTACGGCGCCGCCCTTGCCGATCACGTCGCGAATTTTTTCGGGATTGATCTTGATGCTGATGATGCGAGGCGCGAAACTCGACAGCTCCTGCTTTGAATTCGGCAGCGCTTGCTGCATCAAGCCGAGAATATGTAAGCGTCCTTCTTTCGCTTGGTCCAGCGCAACTTTCATAATCTCTTTAGTGATGCCGTTGATCTTGATGTCCATCTGTAACGCAGTCACGCCGTTGTCGGTGCCGGCCACTTTGAAGTCCATATCGCCGAGGTGATCTTCGTCGCCGAGAATGTCGGTCAACACGGCGAAGCGATTGCCATCCTTGATAAGGCCCATGGCGATGCCGGCCACGTGGGCTTTCATCGGCACGCCCGCATCCATCAGCGCCAACGAGCCGCCGCAGACCGAGGCCATCGAACTGGAACCGTTGGATTCCAAAATTTCCGACACCACGCGTAGCGAATAGCCGAACTCCTCTTGCGACGGGATCATCGCCAGCAAGCTGCGCTTGGCCAATCGTCCATGGCCGATCTCGCGCCGCTTCGGCGACCCGACGCGGCCGGTCTCGCCGGTGGAGAACGGCGGGAAATTGTAATGCAGCATGAAGCGGTCTTTATACTCGCCGGCCAGCGCGTCAATGATTTGCTCATCGCGCGCCGTGCCCAGAGTGACCGTGACCAATGCTTGGGTTTCACCGCGGGTGAACAATGCCGAGCCGTGGGTGCGCGGCAGCACCCCGGTGCGGATGGTGATGGGGCGCACGGTGCGGGTGTTGCGGCCGTCGATGCGCGCCTCGCCGTCGAGGATCTTGTTGCGGACGATTTTCGATTCGACGTCAGAGAACAGCGTCCTCACCATATTGGCGCGATTGAGATCGGAATCCGCCGTGACGAGTGCTTGCATCACCTTGCTGCGAACTTCGTCGACGCGGACAGTGCGCGCCTGCTTCTGGCGAATCGCGTAAGCCTCGCGTAGATCAGCTTCCGCCATTTCGGTGATGTGCGCGACCAACGTTTGATCTTTCTCCGGCGGCGTCCAGTCCCAGGCGTCTTTGCCGCCTTCGTCGACCAAATCATTGATGGCGTTGATCGCCGCCTGCATTTGATCGTGGCCGAATATGACGGCGCCCAACATTACATCCTCCGGCAACTCGTGGGCTTCGGATTCCACCATCAACACGGCGACATCTGTGCCGGCGACGACTAGATTGAGTTTGGACTCCTGCAGTTCTGCGGCCGCAGGATTCAAAACATATTGACCATCGATATAACCCACTCGCGCCGCGCCGATGGGCCCGTCGAACGGCAGACCCGATAGGGCCACGGCTGCCGAGGCGCCGATCACGGCGACAATATCCGGATCGATATCGGGGTTTGCCGATAACACCGTCGCAACGATCTGCACTTCGTTGTAAAAACCTTCCGGAAACAGAGGCCGCATCGGCCGGTCGATCAACCGCGATGTCAGCGTTTCTTTTTCCGAGGGACGGCCTTCGCGTTTGAAGAATCCGCCCGGGATCTTGCCGGCGGCATAGGTGCGTTCTTGATAGTCGCAAGTGAGCGGGAAAAAATCCTGGCCCGCTTTAGCAACCTTAGCGCCTACCACGGTGACTAACACGACCGTATCGTCCATGCTAACTAACACCGCGCCGTCCGCTTGGCGCGCGAGTTCACCGGTTTCCAGGGTCACGGTATGTTTACCGTATTGAAACGATTTTTTGATGGGATTCACAATATCTTCCTTATTGACAGCGCGGCGCGTAGCTTAAACGTTATTATTACGACTCGAATTGGCGCGCCACGAACAGTGGACTTAAATGCACCAGAGCCTGGCAATGCAGGCTTTAGCAGCCTGTCGGACTCAAAGGAAATCGGCTGCGATTCTTTAAGTCCGACAGGCCCCCAGTGCTCGGGATTGCTATGGCCAACCGCGCTTACTTGCGGATGCCAAGACGTTCGATCAGGGTTTTATAGCTATCGCTATTCTTGCGCTTGAGGTAGTCCAATAAACTACGGCGCTGGCTTACCAGCTTCAACAGACCACGGCGGGAATGAAAATCCTTGACGTGGGTTTTGAAATGCCCAGTCAATTCATTGATGCGCCCGGTCATCAATGCAACTTGCACTTCGGGCGAGCCGGTATCGTTACCAGCCCGTTGATAATCCTTGATAATCTGCGCTTTTTGGGCGGTCGTCGCTGTCATCGTACTTCTCCGGTTAGTTCCACTATGCACAATTTTTTCGCTAAGCCGTTGATTATAACTTAGTGATACGAATCAACTCAAGAGCGATTGCGGTGATCAAACAACCTCGATAAGAGTTTTTGAAAATGGCAAAGCCAGTAGCCGCACCCAGCATGGCTCCCAGCCATGCCTATCCGGAAAGGCACGCCACGCTTGCCGTCTGGCAAGGTCAGAAGCCCAGGAGAAGGCCTTATAATGTGCTACCTAAACCTACCGGACTTCGCGAACGTTGTCCAACACGCAACTTGCTTGAGGAAGTAAACAATGAAGTTGGTACCCACTACTTTATCCCGTCACTTGGTCGCAGTCAGCTTGGCATTCGTCCTAGCCCCGGCGTTCGCCAACCTGGGCGGGGACGACAGCGCTGAGGTGACCGAGCCCAATTTCGTGCAGGGCAAGCAAGCGTTGGAGGCCAAGGAATACGCCGCAGCGATTCCCGCGCTGAAAAAGGCATTAGAGATCGACAAGAATAATCCCGACGTGCATAACTACCTTGGCTACGCGTATCGCAACACCGGCGATTACGACAATGCCTTCAAGCATTACGAGCAAGCCCTGGCGCTGTCGCCCGGCCACAAGGCAGCCCATGAGTATATCGGCGAGGCTTATCTGATGAAAAATGATCTCGCCAAAGCGGAAGATCATCTCAACAAACTACGCACCATCTGTCTGACCGGCTGCTCGGAGATGAGCCTGTTAAAGGAAAAGATCGACCAGTATAAGAAGAAAAAATCGTAGCGATTCATGCGCCCAAATCAAAAGCCGGCCGCGAACCGGCTTTTGATTTCCTTGGCGGGCCTATTTGCACAAACTACATTTCGTCGACAACGGCTGTCCCTGAGAAGTGCTGTGAAAGCGTTCGGATTCCCGCTCAATGGTGTCCATGATTATTCGCGTCTCCGCGTTCATCGCATCGTTGATTTCGTCCTTCAGATCGCGTAAGGCGCCGCGATCAGTGAAGCCGCAAGCGGAATAGCGACGAGATTGTTTGGCCCAGCGCCGATTGGCCTTCCACACTTCCGTTTCGCACTGGTATACATGTTGTTGCTCATGGCTCAATACTTGATCCAGCCAGTAGCTCCGAATCTCGGCGCAGGATTGCGTCACCGCAGTGCCTGGCGCCCAGTCAACAATTCGCACGCAAGCCGATGCCACTTGAAACTGATTGGAATTGCGCGGTAACTCCACGGAAAAACAAGTGCGCCCGAGAATTCCTTTATCGCGTTTGGGCGTGAATTTGTAACCGGTCGCCGTGACAGTGCAGCGGGTGGCGCCTATCCAACCGGGATGCAAGCGGCCCGCGCAGTCCTGCACGCCAGTCTGCGCAATGTAGTTCTCCCAAGACCGGCAGCTTCCGGTGAATTTGTCGTATTGCACATCGCCCATGCTCGGCGCGCGCCCCTCGGAAGGCGCGCGCGGCGCGCGGGTTGACGGTTTGCTCGCGCATCCGACTAACGCTAATGCGATACACAATAGGGCCAAGCTTGCAGCGCTTGTTTTTCTCATTTCGAAGACCTCGTTTGTTATTTCAAACCACCATTACTTCTTGTCATTCTCGCGAAACCTGTCCTAGACCGATCTGGGATGGGAATCCAGTGTCTTAGGTTTGACGTCGGTGGATTCCCGATTTCGCGGGAATGACCAAGAAAAAGGCGTTTTTTAGCTGAATTCGTGCAACGCAACGCGATTTTTCGCGATGAAATCCCAATCGTACTGCACGCCTAACCCAGGGCCCGTCGGCACGGGCACGCAGCCATCGGCGCCGATGCAATCGATCTGATCGGAATATCCGCAGGTATAAACCGGCGGAATCGCGTTGGGACAGTCGGGCCCGACCAGGCCGACTTCGTAATAGTTGCTGTTGCGCATGGCGCTCATGCACGCGCGGTGCGCAGGACCGCACACATGAATCTCGGCGTCGATGCCGAACGCTTCCGCGAGATGGGCAATCTTCATGCAGCCGGTGATGCCCATGTCATACTCGGGATCGACGCGTAAGAAATCCGTGCCACCTTGTATCAAGAAATCGGCTTTGGGTTCGACGCCGCGCACATGCTCGGTTTGCAGGATCGGCGTTTGCAAAAATTCGCGCAGCTTTTTGTGCGCGAATGCCGACGTCCCCGAATCACGAAACGGATCCTCGTACCAAAAATATTTCGCCTCGTCGCATGCGCGGCCCACGTAGAGCGCGTCGGCGAAAGTGCGCAGCTCGCAGGCGGGATCGAGCATGAGTTCCATCTTGTCGCCGATCACCTTCCGGACGTGTAAGACGTTCTCGGCTTCTTCACGTTTATCGCCTTCGTTCCAGCCGTGTATCTTGAAGGCGCGATAGCCGAGGTCATAGCATTGCTGGGCGAAATCGGCGAAGGCTTGTTTCGAATACAGCCCGCCGTTGCGGTCACCATGGTAACTACTGGCGTAAGCGGGTAAACGCATGCGATAACCGCCGAGCAATTCCGACACCGACACGCCTAATTTTTTCCCCGCCAAATCCCACAAGGCTATATCGAGCGGCCCGTGGCCCATGTGGTCAAACTGGCGCGCTTGGCGTTTCAAGTCGTCGTAGATGAATTCCCGCTGTTCCGCTTCCCGCCCGATCAAATAAGGCGCCAGCATCAAGGTCTGACCGAGCGACGACGGGGAAGCCACCCATTGCGCGACGTACTCACCGCGCAAACCGTTGTCGGTCATGATCACCGTCGCGTACTTTGTGACCCGAATATTCGAATCCTTCTTGTAACCGAAAGCGCCTACGCCTTCGCCACGGGTAAAGCCGAGGTTGCGCGCGTCGAACTGAAAGGCATGAACTTCGACCTTGGTAATCTTACTCATCGTATCATCCAACCAACGCTTTGATTCCCGCTTCCGCGATCTGCGCGTCCTCGCTCGACTTGACCCCGGATACGCCGACCGCGCCAATCACTTCTCCGTCAACGATAATCGGCACGCCACCTTCCAAATGCGTCGCTTCGGGCATCGACAGCGCGCTATAGCGGCCGCCGTTCACCATGTCTTCGTAGATCTTGGTTTTGCGCCGGCCAATCGCAGCGGTGCGCGCTTTCTGGGGCGCGATGTGCGCGCTAATAGGCGAGGCGCCATCAAGGCGCTGATAAAACAACAAATGGCCGCCGTCGTCGCAAATGGCGATGGAGACTTTCCAGTAGTTCTTATTCGCTTCAGCTTCGGCGCCGACGGCGATTTTTTTTAAGTCATCGAGGGTAAGTACGGCTTTGGTCTTCATCGCTTTTCCGTCGGTTAACCAAGATAACGGCAGTAATCACTTCCGTCAATCCTCCAGCTTGAACAGCACTTCTTGATCGACGAAATATTTGGAGCCATCGGCTTCAAATCGATACTGCTTCACCGCCTTGGTCACGGCATCGTCAAACACCCCCGGCGGGCTCGATTCCAAGATCTCGACATCGATGACATCGCCGCCATCGCCGACCGTCAAGCGCACCTTGACCTTGCCGGTGGTGCCGTTCTTCAACGCGCTGCGCGGATAGGTGGCGGCGACTTTGCGCAACGGCTTGGCGTTGCGAACTTGCTTGGGCGGCGCGGTCACTTCTTTCTGCTCGACCTTAGGTTCTTCCTTCAGCGGCTCTGGGGGAAGAGGCGGCGCGAC
>JALYOK010000094.1 GCA_030856925.1 Pseudomonadota bacterium | reverse complement strand
ACCCACGACGGACTACATGCGGATCGTAACCTTCCCCGTGTGCGCTGCGCTTTCGAGATAGCGATACGCTGCGCCCGCCTCCTCGAATGCAAAGCTACGGCCGATGGCGGGCCGCATTTTGTTGACCTCAATGGCGCGATTCATCTCTTCGAACATTTCGCGGGAACCGACGTAGATGCCTTGAACGCGAATGTGCCTGCGCAGGATCGCGGCGGTGTTGATTTCGCCGCTTGTGCCGGCAATGACGCCGATGAGCGCGACAGTGCCGCCGAGGCGCACGGCATTGATGGATTTCGACAGCGTGCCGCTGCCGCCGACTTCGATCACAATATCGGCGCCGCGACCGCCGGTGAGTTCGACCACCGCTTTGTCCCAATCGGGTGCGGCTCGGTAATTAATGATGTCGTCCGCGCCCAGTTGCTTGGCGATGACGAGTTTTTCATCGGAACTGGAGGTGACGATCACGCGCGCACCGCTCATCTTCGCGAACGCCAGTGCGATCATCGACACACCGCCGGTGCCGAGACAGACAACTGTGTCGCCGGCCTTAAGCACACCTTGGCGCATCAGTGCGTTCCACGCCGTGACGGCGGCGCAAGGCAGGCTCGCCGCTTCGTCGTCAGTGAGATGCGCGGGCACTTTCACCACGCCTTGTTCCGATAGCACGACGTATTCAGCCAACATGCCATCGATGGCGCCACCCAACGCGCTGGCTGGCGCTTCCATCGGGATGCCGCCGCCGAGCCACTGCTGCATAAAGATACCGGCAACGCGATCGCCCACTTTCACGCGCCAAACACCGGCGCCGATGTCAATGACTTCACCCACACCATCGGACAACGGAATGCGCCCCGGTGGCGGCGGCGCGCCGTAGCCGCCCTTCGCCACCATGAGATCGCGATAGTTCAGCGAGCAGGCTTGCATTTTAACTAACACCTGCCCTGCGCCAGGCTTCGGATCGGCACGCTCGGCGCGGACAACATTGTCGAGTCCGCCGCGATTTTGCAGTTCATAAAGCTTCAAGTTGTTTTCCTAGGTGATTAAGCCGCCGCATGCACCGCGCCAAGCAGCGGCGCCAGATTGCCCTGCGCATCAAACTCCACATCACGCGGCGGCGCGACGATTTCAAATCGCTCCGGTTGACTGCGCACTGCCTCCAACATAACGTTTGATACTTCGATCTCACCCAGATGCAAGGTGTTGCGGATACGCACGATGCGGCAATTTTCCGGCTTCACCCGCACCACGGTTTTCACCGCCAGCGCGATTGCATCGTGATCGTTGTTCATGACAATAGGGATCGCGCCACCGTCGAGATTCATCGACGTGATGACGTTGGCGTACGTCGACGCGATGTCCAACTCCTTGAACAAACGCATGGTGATCACATCCGCCGAACCGATGCCGGTGGCGTTGCCCTGACTCACACGGGTCAATCCAAGCACGACGATTTTTTTTATGCGCGGTTTGTCTTGCCATTTGACATTGCGGCGATTACGGGCGGTGATATTCGGATCGAAGCCGGCGCCGGAAATGTTTTTGCCCATTTCATCGATTACCAGCACATCGATGTCGTCGAAGAACAATTGCGGCATCATGCGTTTTGCCATCTCCTGCAAATCCGGCTCGCGTGTCGCTAGCTTGTTCGCCGGGACGATTTCGATGTAGGCCGTCTCGTCATAGGCGTTTTCGACGATGCCCACGCCGAACAAAACGTTGCGCTGGGCGATATTCACCTCACGAATCTTTGGCAACAGTTCCGGAAATTTATCCATGCCGTGGGTATGATAGATCGCGGCGCCGGTAATCTTGCCGATCCCGATCGCCAGCATCTTGGTGAGCCCGCTTTCCGTTGCGCCGCGAAAACCCGTATGCGGCTTGATGCGGTTGATCACCACGATCGCTTCCGCTTCCGCCGCAAATTTATCCATGTGCACCGGTGTTCCGTCCGCAAGATTGCCAACGATGACTGTCTCCATTGTCGCGCGGATTGGCACACCGGTAGAGGCTTCGGTAATGCCGTAGGTGTCCAGCACCTTTTTTTGACCATCGGCGGTCGCCGCGCCGTGACTACCCATGCAGGGAAAGATGAACGGCTTCGCACCGAGCGTCTTGAGTTCGGCGATCACCGCGCATGCGATCTGCGCGATGTTCGCGACCCCACGGCTACCGCAACCCACGGCGATCACCTGGCCGGGCTTCACCCGCTCACGTATCTCGGACCGCGCAAACTCACTGTGGATTTTGCCGGCGATATCTGCCAGCTTCGCTGCGTCGAACTTTTGCCGCACCCGCGTCATGGGCGGCAGGGGAACATCTAAGCCACCGGCGATATTTACTTCGATTCGATCAGGAATCATGCTCTAGTACCTTTCGCGCTGCGAATGACGTAGTGCCATCATTATCCTAGAAACCGCGGTTGACCGCTGAGTTGCGTCGAATGCGCCGCATGGATATTGCCTCTCAGGCTACTAGTGGCAGCCCTTGCTGGGTGGCCTAGGGCCATACTTATGCTACCTAAAACACGCGGATTAACCTCGACGGCATTCATGGACATAAAGCTTAGAACCCCGCCCGATCTCGCTCATCTCGTCATCGTCGATCTTGAAACTATCCATACGCATGGTGAGATAGCGATCGAAATACGATTTGATTTCCTTCTCGATAACGCGGTCGAACTGGGGCTTGACTACGTGGGTGTTGCCGCGAGTGACTTTCACGATCTTGCCGTCTTTGGCGACCAGTTCGCCGTCTTTGAAAACGTGAGTCGGCTTCGCAAACATTTTTTCACGGTCGGGTAAATCTTCATACACCGTGATGTCCGCGGCGGCGCCAGGCGCCAGGTGGCCGCGATCGTGCAGACCCAATATTTTCGCGGGTCCGGCGCGGGTCATGATGGCGATCTCGTACAGCGAATATTCGCGATTGATTGAGCCTAAGGTGCTCAGCGCCGCCGCCTCCGGATTGAATTGCGCCAATTGTTCGTTGCGAAACGTTTTGTCCATCAGAAGTTTGATCAGATGTGGATAGCTCGTGAACGGCGCGCCGTTGGGATGATCGGTGGTGAGAAAGACGCGCCAGGGATCGTTCACCAGCAAGAAAATCTCCAGACCGATGGCCCATTGCAACGCGTTGACGAAATTTTTGTCGCGGTATTTGAATGGCACGACGCCACAGCCGGCGTCGCATTCGATGTCCATCACCACGAATTTTTTCGGGTTGGCGAAACCGGCATTGCGATGCTGCGCCATGCTGTCGCCGGAGGCCGTCACCGTTTGACCGAAGAGTATTTGTCCGACGTCGATGCTGACGTTTTTGCAGGCGTTGATCGCCTCGGAGA
>JALYOK010000469.1 GCA_030856925.1 Pseudomonadota bacterium | reverse complement strand
ACTAAAAAAGGCCAACTGGTTAAAGTAAAAGGGAGCGAAGCGAGTAACGTTATTTCCGCAACAGAAGTCGAAAACGAAAACTAGTTAACAATCAAGAAAACAATGCTGCTCAATGAAGCCTGGACGGAAACGTCCAGGCTTTTTCTTTTTGCTTGCGCTGTCATCGTGAGCCCGGTGTAGTGCTTCGAAATGAAAAAACGGAAACAGGTTGGAGAAGCGCATAGATATTGCCTCTCATAACATGCCCTGCCACGAGGCAAGCTGGAATTGCCTCGTGGCAGGGCATCCAAAGTCCCCGATTTCTCATTCCCGCGAAAGCGGGAATCCATCTGGATCACTTGAACGGCGAGGCGATTAGACGATCACCGGCTCCGGCTCCAACTCAATGGAAAATTTTTCACGCACCGACGATTGAATCGCTCGCGCCAGCGCCAAAATTTCCGCGCCCGTCGCGCCGCCACGGTTCACGAGCACGAGGGCATGTTGCTCGTGTACCCCCGCGCGCCCAAGCGACTTGCCTTTCCAACCGCATTGCTCGACCAGCCAGCCGGCCGCGAGTTTTACTTTTCCGTCAGGCGCCGGATAGTGGGGAACTTTGTCGTGACGTGCTTGGATATGTGCTAGTACATCGCCGTCCACGATGGGATTCTTGAAGAAGCTGCCCGCGTTGCCGATCACCGCCGGGTCCGGCAATTTGCGGCGGCGAATGCTGCACACCGCGTCGCTTACATCCCGCGCCGCCGCGGCCGTACAACCCATGCGCTCGAGTTCCGCGCGCACCTCACCGTACTCGAGATGGACTTTCGCCGCGCGAGGCAGCCGGAACGTTACACTCGTGATCACGTAACGATCCTTGAGTTTGCGTTTAAATACGCTGTCGCGATAAGCAAAATTGCAAGCAGCGCGATCGAAAGTGCGCACCGTCCCGTCCGCCACATCCACCGCTTGCAACGATTGAAACACGTCCATCATTTCGACACCGTAGGCGCCGATATTCTGAATTGGCGTCGCGCCCACCGTGCCGGGAATGAGCGAGAGATTCTCCAAACCCGCAAATTGCCGATCTAATGTCCAACGCACGAAGCTATGCCAGTTCTCGCCGGCCGCTGCTTCGACGTAGGTCGCGTGCGTATCCTTTCCGACGACGCGCGCTCCAAAAAATTTGATATGCAGCGCGAGGCCTGGAAAATCCTGGGTCAGCAACAGATTACTACCGCCGCCGAGAATCAACAGCGGTTCGGCGGGATCGCGAGATTGCAACGTCGCACGCAATTGTTCGATGTCGCGAACTTCCGAGTACGATCGAGCACACGCCGCGACGCCGAAGCTGTTGAACGGTGTCAGGCTGACGTTGGATAGAAACACTTTCGCATCCATAAATCTGGTCTTACGATGCCCGGAGAGCCGCATGGGTACGGGGTGGCCTCGGGCCATTGGCTCTCCGGCATGCCTCCCGTTTGTCATTCCCGCGCAGGCGGGAATCCATATAGACATGGGTCACCATCGCGCACCATGGATTCCCGCATTCGCGGGAATGACAATGTTAAACGTTGAAACGGAAATGCATGACATCACCATCTTTAACAAAGTACTCCTTGCCCTCTAAACGCATCTTGCCCGCCTCTTTCGCGCCCTGTTCACCTTTCAGCGCGACATAATCGTTGAAGGCAATGACTTCGGCGCGGATGAAACCCTTCTCGAAATCCGTGTGGATGACGCCGGCGGCTTGCGGCGCGGTGGCGCCGATGGGTATGGTCCACGCTCGAACTTCTTTCTCGCCGGCGGTGAAGTAGGTTTCCAAACCGAGCAATGAATACGCGCCGCGGATGACGCGGTTGAGCCCCGGTTCTTCCATGCCGGCGTCGGTGAGAAATATTTTTTTATCGTCGTCACTGAGATCGGAAATTTCCGCTTCCAGCGCGGCGCAGATAGCGATCACCGGTGCATTTTCCGTCTTGGCGTAGGTAACGACTTGATCGAGCAGCGGGTTGTTGTCGAAGCCATGTTCCTTTATGTTGGCAATGTAGAGCGCGGGTTTGGCCGTGAGGAAGAACATTGGCTTCAGTGATTTCATTTCGTCCGAATCGAAACCCATGGCCCGCACCGGCGTGCCTTGGTCGAGTCGAATTTTAACTTTCTCCAGCAACGCGGCGAGCTTGATCGCTTCTTTGTCGCCGGAGCGCGTGTTCTTGCCGACGCGCAAAATCGCCTTATCCACGGACTGCAAATCGGCGAGCGCCAATTCCGTGTGGATCACTTCAATGTCGTCGACGGGGCTTACTTTTCCTGCGACGTGAATGACGTTGTCGTCTTGAAAGCAACGCACCACGTGGGCGATGGCGTCGGTCTCACGGATGTTGGCGAGGAACTGATTGCCGAGTCCTTCGCCCTTCGAAGCTCCCCGCACGAGCCCGGCGATATCGACGAACTCGACGGTAGCCGGAACGACCTTCTGGGCCTTGTTCATCTTCTCAAGGATCGGCAGACGCTCGTCCGGGACTGCAACGACACCGATATTTGGCTCGATAGTGGCAAACGGGTAATTCGCGGCGAGGGCCGCCTCTTGCGCCGTCAGCGCATTAAATAGAGTGGATTTTCCGACGTTGGGTAATCCGACGATTCCTGCTTGTAACATAAGAAATAAAAATTCGGCACTAAAGCCGCAAATCGAATATTCTAACGCCCGGAGGGGATTTTAAGAAATCTCCCGTTCAGACGGCGATAGTGTTGAGTATGTACGCGAACATACC
>JALYOK010000050.1 GCA_030856925.1 Pseudomonadota bacterium | reverse complement strand
GTGACGATCTGGCTCGAACCCTCGCTCGAGGTAAAACGCTTAAGCCACTCCGGGTGTATTACCCCAATGGCAAGCAGGATACCGAGCGTGATGGCGGCACTCTGCGCGAAAAGGAGCCAAAGTTTACGCATTTAGATTGAGAAGTCCGTACCGTGGGTGAGGGTAATTAAGCAGCGATCATTCAATAACTAGCGACAACTTTAGCACGTTTTGAAGCGAATCAGAACCGCAAAGAAGGTAAGGGCGAGGCGCAATAACAGAGGCGCCTCATGACTATCTAGTTTCGTCGTCCGACCGAGACTAGCGTTTCAGCGCATCGCGAATTTGACGTAGAAGCATGATTTCTTCCGGTGGCGTCGCGGGCGGTGGAGTCTGCCGTTTCAGACGATTGATCATTTTCACCATCCAAAAGATCACGAACGCAAGAATGAGGAAATTAAAAAGGACGGTAATAAAATTGCCATATGCGAGTAGCGGTACTCCGGCTTTGGTCAGTTCGGCATAGGTTTGAGGCACGTTCGGCGGGCCCTCGGCAAGCTTGACGAACATGTTCGAAAAGTCGACGTTGCCGAGAATTTTCCCGATGACGGGCATGATGAGGTCCTTGATCAGCGAATCTACTATCTTACCGAATGCGGCGCCGATGATGATGCCAACTGCCAGGTCTATCACGTTCCCCTTGATTGCGAATTCTTTAAACTCGCTGATCATCCCCATCGCTCGTTCGTCCTTCCTTGAAGTTGTTGAGACGGCATAAATTTGAAACTCCGTTAAGCGCTCGCAATATAGACTTCATCCACCTCAGCAGTCAATCCAACTGCCAGATTGTGTATCAGGGGGTTTAAGTTTGCTGCGCCAATAGGTTAAAATGTAAGTCTTTTTCAAAATTTTGAGGTAGCCCCGGCATGGTTGGAGATTCGGCAGATCCTAAAAGGCGACGCTATTTACTTATTGCAACATCCAGCTTAGGCGCTATCGGCGCCGTTGCCGCCGTTACTCCCTTGGTATTCAGTATGTTTCCCAGCGAGCGGGTCAAAGCCGCCGGCGCGCCCGTGGAAGTGGATATTTCCAAGCTTGAGCCCGGCATGTTGCTGACGATTGAATGGCGTGGCAAGCCCGTTTGGATCGTCAATCGCACCAAGGAAATGTTGGATCGGTTGGATAAAGGCCTCGATCAACTGGCGGATCCGACCTCGAGCGCCGGCAATCAGCCGGACTATGCCAAAAATTCCATGCGGGCGCGGCAAGAGCACGCCAACATCTTGGTTGTGGAAGGTGTATGCACTCACCTCGGTTGCTCGCCGACGTTTCGCAAAGAAGTCGGACCCGCCGATTTGGGCGCGGATTGGCAGGGGGGGTTTTACTGCCCATGCCACGGCTCAAAGTTCGATTTGGCAGCACGTGTATTTAAAGGTGTTCCGGCGCCGACGAATTTGAATGTGCCCCCTTACACTTACCTGAGCGATACGGTCTTGCTGGTCGGGCAGGACAGCGCTGTGAAAGGCGCCTGAGCCATGGCCGGCACCCCCAACGGCGGCTTCCTGGCCTGGATCGACGAACGTTTCCCGTTCACGGAAACGGTTAAGAAGCATTTAACCGAAT
Organism: Pseudomonadota bacterium; assembly: GCA_030856925.1. GTDB lineage: Bacteria > Pseudomonadota > Gammaproteobacteria > Burkholderiales > JALYOK01 > JALYOK01. The sequence continues at coordinate 3,416 of JALYOK010000050.1, read as the reverse complement.
ACTACGCGCCCAAGAACTTCAATTTTTGGTATTACTTCGGCTCGTTGGCGTTGCTGGTCTTGGTGCTGCAAATCGTCACCGGGATATTCCTGACCATGAACTACAAACCCGATGCAAAACAGGCGTTTGGCTCGGTCGAATACATCATGCGCGACGTGGATTGGGGCTGGTTGATCCGCTATCTGCATTCCACCGGCGCGTCGATGTTTTTCGTGGTGGTTTATCTGCATATGCTGCGCGGAATTATGTATGGCTCCTACCGCAAACCACGCGAATTGCTGTGGATTTTCGGCATGGTGATCTACGTTTGCCTGATGGCAGAAGCCTTCTTCGGATACCTGTTACCGTGGGGCCAGATGTCTTATTGGGGCGCGCAGGTGATTGTGAACCTGTTCGCCGCGATTCCATTCGGGATCGGCGAGCCGTTGGCACAATGGATTCGCGGCGATTTCGTCATATCCGATACGACCTTGAATCGTTTCTTCGCCTTCCATGTGATTGCACTGCCGCTGGCCTTGGTGGCGCTGGTGTTCTTGCATATCGTCGCTTTGCACCAAGTTGGCTCGAACAACCCGGACGGTATCGAGATCAAGAAAAACAAAGACCCCAAGACCGGCCTGCCGCTGGATGGCATCCCGTTCCATCCCTATTACACGGTTAAGGATTCAGTCGGCACCGTCGGCTTCTTGGCGATCTTCGCGGCGATCCTGTTCTTTGCGCCGGAGATGGGCGGTTATTTCTTGGAGTACAACAACTTCATTCCCGCCGATTCCCTGAAGACGCCCGAACACATCGCACCGATATGGTATTTCACACCCTTCTACGCCATGTTGCGCGCCGTGCCGCCGATGTTCGGCTCCCAGTTCCCCGGCGTGTTGGTAATGGGTTTAGCGGTGGTGATTTTCTTTTTTTTGCCGTGGCTGGACAAAGGCGCGGTAAAGTCGATCCGCTATCGTGGTTCGCTTTATAAGGGCTGGCTCGCGGCGTTTATTGTTTCCTTTATCATTCTCGGCATCTGTGGGGTGTTGCCGACCAGCATCTGGGGCCAGTTCGAAAAAGCCTTGCCGATAGTCGGCGGTGTGGATGTCGCCACCTTCGTCGCCCGCATCTTCACTATCGTCTACCTCGCGTTTTTCTTCTTGATGCCATGGTATACCAAGCGAGATAAAACCAAACCGGAGCCCGAGCGGGTGACCTGATGCGTAAACTATTACTAACGCTATTTTGGATTCCCGTCTGCGCATTCGCCAATCCTGCAATGGAGCTGGATCAAGCGCCGATTAATCGGCGGGACAAAGTCTCGCTGCAACGCGGCGCGAAAAACTTCGTCAACTATTGCTTAAACTGCCACAGTGCGAACTACATGCGCTACAGCCGCTTGCAGGACCTGAACCTCAATGAGGAACAGATCAAGAATAACCTCATATTCACCGGCGTGAAAGTCGGCGAGACCATGTCGATTGCGCTCCAGCCCGCCGACGCCAAAGCCTGGTTCGGCGCGCCGCCGCCCGATCTCACCGTAATCTCCCGCGCCCGCGGAGTGGACTGGCTGTACAGTTATTTGCGCGGCTTCTATCGCGACGATTCGACGGCGACGGGCTGGAACAACACCGTGTTCGCGCAAGTCGGCATGCCCCACGTGCTGCACGCATTGCAGGGCGAGCAAGTCCTGGTCACGGAAAAGTCCGAGCAAGGCGAGCACCATAAACTGCATTTGGCTAAGCCGGGCAAATTGACGACCGTTCAGTACGATCAATTCGTCGCCGATCTGGTGAACTATCTCGACTACATGGGCGAGCCCCACAAGGCGAAGCGCATACAGACCGGCATCATCGTGATGTTCTTCCTGGCGCTGTTGTTTCCGTTGACGGTGTTGCTGAAAAAAGAATATTGGAAAGACATAAAGTAACCAACCCCAAGGCCTGCGCGAGCGTGGCCGCAAGCCCTTAAGGGACTAAAAGTATTATGATGACTTTGTATTCGGGCACCACCGATCCTTTCAGCCAACGCTGCCGCTTTGTGCTGTTCGAAAAGGGGATGGATTTTCAGATTATCGATGTCGATCTGTACAATAAGCCGGAAGACATCGCGGTGATGAATCCCTACAACCAAGTGCCGATTTTGGTGGAGCGCGATCTTGTTCTGTACGAGTCCAACATCATCAACGAATACATCGACGAGCGTTTCCCCCATCCGCAGTTGATGCCGGCGGACCCGATCATGCGGGCGAGGGCGCGGCTGTTTCTGTATCGTTTCGAGAAAGAATTGTTCAGCCAGATCGATAACCTCGACAGCGCCAGCCAGCAAAAATCCGACAAGGCACGCCAGATCATCCGTGACAACCTGGTGCAGATCGCACCGGTATTCACCAAACAAAAATTCATGCTCGGCGATGAATTCTCCATGCTCGATGTCGCCATTGCGCCGCTCTTATGGCGCTTGGAGCACTATCAAATCATCATGCCCAAGCAAGCAGCGCCATTGCTGAAATATGCAGAACGCATGTTCACCCGTCAAGGCTTCATCGACGCCATGACGCCCTCGGAAAAGGCGATGCGCAAGTGACCGCAGAAATCAGCACCAAGCCTTATCTCATTCGCGCCATTTACGAATGGTGCGTGGATTGCGGCTACACGCCCTATCTCAGCGTGACAGTCAACAATGCGTGCCGGGTGCCAATGGAACACGTCAAGAACAACGAAATTGTTCTCAACGTCAGCCCGTCGGCCACCCGGAACATAAAGATAGATAACGACCGCGTACATTTTTCCGCCCGCTTCAACGGTGTCTCGCGCGAAGTTTCGGTGCCTATTGTCGCTGTCGCCGGTATTTTCGCGCGCGAGAACAGTGAAGGACTTCTGTTCAAAGTCGAAGCCGAAGCGCCCGAACCGCAAGAGGCCCCAGCGGAAACCACCGCGGAAGAAAAAAATAAAGTCTCCGCCAAAACGCGAGAACGAAATCACCTCAAGGTAGTAAAATAGTTTAAGTTTTTAAAACGGCATCGCCACCAGCCGCACGGATCGTGACGTGGCAATGCATGACCTGAGAGCCGCACTCGTATTGCCTCTCAGAGCACGTATCCGCAAAGAATCTGAAACACCTCAAAAAGCCGGCATAGCTCAGTTGGTAGAGCAGTTGATTTGTAATCAGAAGGTCGCGGGTTCGATTCCTGCTGCCGGCACCAGTAGATAAACAAACTACGCGTTATATACTTTTCTGAAAACTTCGAGTGGTTACACCGGAGCTACACTACCGTTTCCTAAATAACAAGCTTGGCGAGTATTTCGGGTATGGTGCCACGATTAGGCCCGAAAGTTTGAGTTCAACGCGATTGCTTCTTTGATCTGTGGCCCAGCACCACCATCGCCTTCTCAATGGTCTTGGCCGTCACCTTGCTCTGACTTTCTATTTTGCTG
>JALYOK010000046.1 GCA_030856925.1 Pseudomonadota bacterium | reverse complement strand
TCACAGTGCGTAAAGGCGCAACGCTCGGCGCGGGCACGACCTTAACCCAAGAAGCGCCCGCAGGTGAATTGACCATCTCGCGCGCTAGCCAAATCACCATCCCGGGCTGGAAACGACCCGAGAAAATCAGCAAAAAATAACGAGGCAAACCATGTGTGGAATCGTCGGCGCCGTCGCCAATCGTAACGTTGTACCGCTGTTGATCGAGGGCCTGCGTCGCCTTGAATACCGCGGCTACGACTCCGCCGGTGTCGCCGTGCTCAACGGCGGAATCAATCGCGTGCGCTCCGTCGGCCGGGTCGCCGACATGGAAGCTAAGGCAGACGCTGTCAAATTGTATGGGGTTGTCGGCATCGGTCATACGCGCTGGGCGACCCACGGCGGCGTTACCGAGTTCAATGCCCATCCTCATGTTTCCGGCGGCCAGATCGCCGTCGTCCACAATGGCATCATCGAGAATCACGACGAGCATCGCGCCCACTTAAAAAAACTCGGCTACGTTTTCGAATCCCAGACTGACACGGAAGTCATCGCTCACCTCATTCATCATCACTACAACGAATGTAATAATCTCTTCACCGCCACGCAGCGGGCGGTGAAAGAATTGGTCGGCGCATTCGCGATCGGCGCTATCGCGCTAAATACGCCGGACGTGATGACCTGCGCCCGCGTCGGCTGCCCGCTTTTGATCGGCCTCGGCGAAGGCGAAAACTTCATCGCCTCCGACGTGTCCGCCGTATTGACCGCCACGCGCCGCGTCATGTATCTCGATGAAGGCGACGTCGCCGAAGTACGCCGCGATCGCGTGACAGTCGTCGACAAGACCGGCGTGAAAGTGGAGCGGCCGGTGCGGGTCAGCGACGTGTCTCTTGCCTCGATGGAACTCGGCCCCTACAGCCATTACATGCAGAAAGAGATTCACGAGCAACCGCGCGCCTTGACCGACACCATCGAATCCGTCATCGGCGATGGTTTCGACCCGACACTATTCGGCGCGGGCGCCGACGCGCTATTCCGCAACATCGACAGCATACTGATTCTCGCCGCGGGCACGAGTTACCACGCCGGCCTCACCTCGAAATATTGGATCGAAAGCATCGCCAAAATCCCGGTCTCGGTCGAGATAGCCAGCGAATATCGCTACCGTGAGTCGGTCGCCAACCCAAAGCAACTCATCATCACCATTTCACAATCCGGCGAAACCCTCGACACCATGGAAGCGCTGAAACATGCGAAAAGTTTGGGCCAAACCGCCACGCTCTCCATCTGCAACGTGCCGGAGAGCGCCATTCCGCGCGCCTCTCAGCTCGTGTTCTTCACCCGCGCCGGCGCGGAAATAGGCGTCGCCTCGACCAAAGCATTTACCACGCAATTGGCGTCGCTATTCATATTTGCCGGCACTCTCGCAAAAGTTCGCGGCTTACTCACAACGCAAAAAGAATCCGAATACCTTGTCCACCTGCGTCAACTACCGGGCAGCGTGCAACACGCGCTTAACTTGGAACCGCAAATCGCCGAGTGGGCAAAAATGTTTGCGCCGAAACACCACACCCTGTTTCTAGGCCGTGGCATCCACTACCCCATCGCCCTGGAAGGCGCGCTCAAACTAAAAGAAATTTCCTACATCCATGCCGAAGCCTATCCCGCCGGTGAACTCAAACATGGCCCCCTCGCGTTAGTCGACAACGACATGCCCGTCGTCGTCATCGCCCCAAACGACGCCCTGCTCGAAAAAGTAAAATCCAACATGCAAGAAGTCCGCGCCCGCGGCGGCGAATTATTTGTTTTTGCCGATCTCGACAGCCACTTCGCCGAAAGCGAAGGCGTACACGTCATCCGCACGCCGAGGCACTTCGGCGTGCTCTCGCCGATTGTTCACTCTATTCCTGTGCAAATCTTGGCGTACCACGCCGCATTGCAGAAAGGTACGGATGTTGATAAGCCGAGGAACCTAGCCAAATCAGTTACGGTTGAATAGGAAAAAACCCGCGCCGCCAGCGAATACTGGAGTCACGAATCAAGTATCGAACACGGAGAAAAATGGACAAACGAGCATTCATCGGCACCATGGCCCTCGGAGCTCTCGCGGTGCGGCGCGTTGCCCGTGCCCAGCCCGCACGTAGGGTCTACCGGATCGGCATACTTGGCCATGGGCTGCGC
>JALYOK010000038.1 GCA_030856925.1 Pseudomonadota bacterium | reverse complement strand
ATCGAAGACTTTGCGTTCGCCGAGAAACGGCGCGAGCAATAACATGCCGTTGATCGCTTGAGGGTGTTGCTGCGCGTACAACACCGAGCCCCAACCGCCGAGTGAGATTCCGACCAGCCAAATATTGCGGTAGCCCTTAGCTTGCGCCGGCAGAACCACGTCTTGATGTAGACGCTCGATGATCGTGCGCGCTTGGTAATAACCGAAATGGGCGCGCACCGCGACGATATCGGCGTCGATGTGACGCTCGCGAACCGCGTTGACGAATCCTTCCGCCTGAAAGGTTTCCGGCTGATCGCCGATACCGGGTAACAGCACGATCAAAGTTGGGCTGGGACCCGCGCCGGCAGAGAAAAACAACGTATCGATCGGCGTCTTGAGCGGCAATTTCGTCGCGCATGCGTCGAGAAGAATCACGAGGAAAAGAGCCCACATTCTCATACGACTGACGCCGAGGTTTTTTGTGCCGAGTCGGAACGATCGGGGGTTAAAATCGCGGCGAACAGCAAACTCAAAAATGCGCCGCAGGCAACGGTGGACCCGATGGCGGCCAGCACCGGCGCGCTGGAAAAACCCAAAATACCAAAGCCGATGATGGTGGAAATGTTGCACAGAACCAGGGACGCCAGCGTTCGTTCCGGCGTTCCTCGGGCGAAATTTTCATTATCGAAGAACAACGAATAGTTCGAACCGACGCCGATGACCAACAGCAATGCAACCAGATGAAAAATACTGAGCGCGTGTCCTGTAACCAGCAGCAAGGCCACGGTGACGACCACTGCCGCCAGCAGTGGCGCGAGCACGCGATAAGCCCGTCCCACGCTGCGCAAGCTGACCAGCAACAGAACGGCTATCGCGAGCGTTCCCCATAGCGCGTTGAGCAATGCCTGGTGGCGATAACTGCCATAAAGCTGATCGGATTCATATTTCAAATCGATCAACGACACGCCCGGCGTCTTGAGATCGACGATGGTTTGCCGCAGCCGGTCCGCATCTTTCAGTCCTCGCAGCGGCAGTAACGCCAGCGCTGAATCACGGCGAATGACCAGCAAGCCGTCGACCTTGATGGCGAAGGCCGTTCCGGCCAGCGCATCGCGATCCAACAACGGAGCGGAACGGCTTGCCTCGATCTGGTTCAAGAAGGGCTGGAACAAACCGCTTTGAAATGGCATGCCCTCAAGAGCCGCATCCAGATTGGCTCGCAAGACAGGCGTGTCCGGGAGCGACGCTAGGCGCGCCTCCTGGCTTACCTTACTGGGCAAATATTGTGAAGGTGCATCGAAACCCGTGAGTACTCCATTCTGTACCAACGGCCGCAAAGCCGCGCTTAGTTTTTCCGACAATTGCAACGCTGCCTCTTGATCCACTGCCCGCGCCGTAAGCAGCATCCCCACGTCAGGCGCACCGATATCGTTACGCAGAGATTCGTCGAGTTGTTTATCCGCCACCGGCACCGGGCTTAGGTCGCCGAGATCGTCGTTCCATAACGCCGCCCGTTGCCACACCACAGTGCCGAGCGCCAAGGCAACTGCCCCCCAAACCAGCGGCTTAAGCTTACCTGCATATGCTAACGACCCGAGCAACCGCCGCTGCAATGCCGGGCTGATTTCGGCGCTGAAACCGTGCGGGAGAAAATTCGGCAGCACCCAACGTGTCACGGCCAGCGCCGTGACGATTCCGGCAATGGAAAAGAGCCCCAGTTGTCCCAGGCCAGGGAAACCCGAGAACAACATCGCGCTAAAGCCTGCTACCGACAGCAACACGCCGAGGCGCAAAGTGGGCCAAATGCGGTCCAGCGTCTCCGTCGATTTGTGTTCGCGGGTCTGTTGCGTGAAGAGGTAAATGGCATAGTCGACCGCCTCGCCGATCAAGGTCACGCCGAAGCCCAGGGTGATGCCGTGCACTGAACCGTAGGCAAGGCTGACGGCGGCGATTCCGACCAATACGCCGCTGCCGACCGGGAGGATGCCCAATAAAAGAATGCGCGGTGAACGATAAACCCACAGCAGCAAGGTGGCGATGAGAATGGTCGCGATCATGGACAGTTTCTGCGCGTCGCTGCGAATGGCATCGCGGGTATTGACGGCGAAAATCGCCGGTCCGCTGACCAAGAGATTCATTGTTTTGCCAGCCCCGACTTGTGCGAAACGCAGTTTGATGTCGCGCTGGATCTGTTCTTGCGCGTCGATATCGAATCCCGGTGCTTTGGTTTGGGCAATCAGCAACGCTCGTTTGCCGTCGCGGGAAAACCACAAGCCGTCGCGCTGGGCGGGCCGGCTTTCGCCTTCGAATTGCTCGATGAGGTATATGAATTCGCCGGTGGGATCTTCCGGCAAGATATGTTTGACCAGCATGCCCAGCGGTGAGTTGAGCATGCTGAGATTATTCTCCAGCGCGTTACGCAACGCCTGTTTCGAGAAATGCTGCGGTGTCACCGCGTCGCTCAGCAAATAGCGGTTATGCAGTAAGTAATCCCGCTCAGGCCCCATGCGATTCTCGTCGCCGTTATGGACGTAGGCGAGGCTCGGCAGCGATGCCAGTTGCCCGAGAAAGGCGCGGCTCGCATCGGCGCGTTCGCTTTCGTTGCCGCCTTCGATGGCGAGCAACAGAATGCGCGACACCACGCCGTCTTGCAGTTGCTCCACCAGAATCTTTTGCGCCTCGCTCGGTTTACTCGGCAGGAATGCGCTGATGTCGCCGCTGAATGAAGTACCGCGCAGGATCCACAGCGCCGCAGCCAAAACCAGCAGCCATACGGTAACGGCGCGCCACGCGCCGATCGACTTAATCAGAAGTTCCTTAAGCGTTGCATTGCTGCGAGGCAGTGGCCCTAGGTGGCCCGAGGTGGCCCGAGGTGGCCCGAGGCGAGCCCCCCAGCCCCCACCCCGTATTGATGCGGTTCCTGGCGTGGCAGTCAGAAGTTTTTAATGCGCTTACAGGGGAATCATCGGTTATATTCATGATGGAACGGTCACCGTCGGCCTCGACAATCTCGATCCCGTTAAGCCTATCTTTGCTGCCGCCGATGGTGATGGTTTTTATCAACGCCGCCATCTTTTTTTCCGTTGGGTGCAAATGCAGTTGCCATTCCTGCCGGCTGCCGTCGAGTTTCACGTCATAGAACTGGCGCAACGCCGAGAGATCGCCCTTGAGTGTGCCCCGGATACTTTCGACAAAGGCCCAGAGCACCGGATAATCCTGAATTTGCAGCGTTCGTTTACGGCCGCGGACTTCCACGTTCAAGATGTCGCGATCTACCACCATGCTCTCAGGCTTGGGTTCGAGCGTATATTTTTCCAGCCGCGAAGGCGCCGTGTAAATCAGTTTGCCCGATGATTCCAGCGGTGTGCGAAGGACCTTCAAATACTTACGTTCCACAAATGTAGCCTTCGCCTGTTTCACGCGGCCGAGCTCGATCATCAGTTGCGACAGATCCCAAGCGCTCTCCGCGCCATCGCTTGGAAGAGCTAAGGTAGCTAACGTCAGCGCGAACAGGAGCGCGAAGGTGCTACGTTTTCTGTTTGTTTGTCGTATCCCAAAAGTCATAGAAGTTAAACCAGTTATAAGGCGCCAGCCGACAATAGTGTTCAAGCCGTTCCACGTAGCGCCGCTGCCATGCATCGATAATGCGCGCTCTTTCTTTACGGTCGACCGCTTCGCCGCTGGTCAATTGTTCGAAATACAAATCATAGCGAGTACCGCCGCGATAAAGTCCCATCATCAGAAAAACCGGCTTTTTTAGCATCGCGGCCAAGCGAAACGGCGCAATTGGAAATTCCGCCGGGCTGCCTAGAAAAGGCAAGGAAACCTGTCCCGACTCATTCATGATCCGATCACCGAGCATCCCGACGAGCTCGCCCGCTTCCAGATGTTCACTGATTTTCAGCATTGAGTCCAATTGTCCCATCCCGACTATGCTCAACGCGAAATTCGGATTGACGGCGCTTAGCACGGCGTTTAATTTGCGCGCATTCTCCTCAAACATCAGCATCCGAACCGTCACGCTTTTCCGGTTTTCGCCGATGGCGCGCGGCATTTCGAAGCTGCCAATATGCGCGCCTAGCAAGAACGCGCCTTGCTTCCTCGCGACCCGCTCGATCAGCGGCGCTTCGCCATAGGAATGGATATCGAATAAATCGTAGCGTCCGCGCAGCAAGAATAGTCGATCCAAGTTCACCGTGGCAAAGGTGAAATAGTGCTGAAACACATCGCGCCAAGTGGCGGGCCGGTCCAGCACCCGTTGCAGGTAATGTTTCGATGCCCGCCGCGCTTGCACCGAGAACGTCAAGAAGTATAAACAGATCGGATAAAGCAGGCACTGCCCGACCCGCCGCCCCAAAGTGGATGCGATCCAAACCAACAAACGCATTGAAAGTACGGTGCTGCGTTCCGACTGAGCGAGCCATTGGGTAGCCATTTAGATCATGGAATAGCTGAAACTGCCCGACAACACTGTCGTCTCTTTCACAACGCAATTGAACTTGACACCGTCGATGCTCACTCGCTCGAAATGAATCGACACAGAATCACCGGGACGGGTAGGGCTGAGGAATTTCGCCACTTTGATGACGCTAGATTTTACGGACGCGCCGAGCAATCCTTCCCATGCGGCGAGAACTTCAGCGAGCAGCAATGCGCCGGGAACGATGGGGTTGCCGGGAAAGTGGCCGCTGGTCGAGGGGTGATTGCGCGCAATGACGATGTCGACTTGATCCGTTGAGGGCAGAAAAATTGCGCGCGCCTTGTCTTGGTCACGCAATCTTAGCACCAGGTTTGCGACGGCCTGTTGCGGTAATTTACCGGTGCTGTTGCGCGGTAAAGAGTCGACGAAATAGATAGGACGCGGAATGAAAGCGGCGTCGATGCGGCTGCGTAATGCGGCGAGTACCTGCCCCGCCGCCAGGCGCGGAGCAACCACTAGCGCTGAAAGGCGCGTGACGCCTTGGTCTTGGTGCGCCGGCATATAAAATACCCCATCCGTAACGCCGTCGATGGTGTTGAGATGGTAGTTGAGGTTGGCAAGAGACGTGCGTTTGCCGGCGATGTTGATGAGGTCGGCGGTGCGGCCGTGTAAGGTGAAATGTTCGTCGTCGATCGGTTCGATCACATCCAAAAGCTGCGCCTCTTGTTCCACAGCGCCGCCGCAAGCGTAGACGTTTTCCCCGCGTCGATAAACGCGGACGTCTCGATAGGTTTGCCAGATCGGGCTCACCACGGTGCGGCGCGTAGCCACCTGACCCGCTTCGGTGCAACCGTAAATCTCGTATAAAGGCACGTTGAAGCGGGACTCGGCGAGCACTGCCAGATCCAGGGGTAAGGGCGCCGTCGCTGAGATTAAGCAGGACAACTGTGGCAGCGGCTGATCGGTATCCACCAGCGCGCGCAGGTGAAACGGGGTGGTGATCAGTACCCGCGCAACGGGCAGTTCGGCGAGCGCGACGCGGATATCTTCAGGATAGAACGGGTGGCCGGCAACGAAAGACAAACCATTTTGCAGCGCCAGGATCAAACTCGATTCCAGGCCGTACATATGCTGCGGCGGCACGGTGCCGACCAAGGTGGCGCCCGATCCCGTCGCTAGCGAAAAGCGCTCCGCTTGAGCACGCGCGCCAAAGGCGAAACTCCCCCAAGTCTTGCAGTGTGAGGTGGGCCGTCCGGTCGAGCCGGAGGTAAAGACGTGAGCGACGACTTGCTCGGCGGGAATCGCGGGCACCTTATAACCATTGCCCGCCATCGTTTGCAGCGACGGAAAAGGAAACCGTTCCAGATCGAGTTCCGCCAGCGGACTATCGGTGAGGCCGTATAGGCCGGGGTAGTCGCAGCGCAACGCAGCGACGATGGCGGGAGTATGGTTTGGCGGCAATAAGCTGATTTGTCGTCGCACCAGCGCCGCGGCCAATCCGACGGCGAAACGGTAACGGTCACCGCATAAATTAATTACGTACTCGCGATCGGGTAATTGCGCGGCTAACGTATTCACGTCGTGCAGGAATTGGGCCGCCGATATCGGTTGGCCGGCCCGATAAGCAACCGGCATTTCCCGACGTTCATGCCGTAGCAGCGGAAGTATGTTCATGGCAACTACTTAGCTTCCGATTTATCCTGCGTGTGATCGATCATCGCTTGCACTCCCTTCGATATCGATACGTGGGCGAAATCGCGGATGTGATAGAGCCGGAAAACGTACTCGCCGACGAAGAGCAGGATCACAAGCGGGAGGCTGAGCACGTTGGCAAATACCGACCAAACCGGCAGCGGCGCGAAATGATAAAGCAGAAGCGACAGCAACACCGTGGCGGCGAAGAAAATGGTCCATAACCACGTTACTTGCGCGGTGTAGATAACGATCTGTGGAGGAATCGTCCCGTGTACGCGGCGGGCGAGCAGAGTAATCAGCGGTTCATGGCCCGGTAACAAGGTGTGGCCAAACAATACCATTAGCGCGAGATTAAACAGCACGTGGGGCAGATAGTAGGCCGCCGTGATATCGATCAACCGGGCCGACCAGGCAGCCCAGACCCCCAGCCCAATAAGTAAAATAATTGCGCTCGCAATAAGCGGGTGGCGCGATTGTTTGACACACCAGAGGACGAGCCCGGCGACCGGCAACAAGGCGAGGCTGATGCCCAGCCAGCCTGCCGCGTTTTTGACGACAAACACATGTAACAGCAGCGGATAGGCAAAAATCCCCAGTACCGTGATGACTGTGGCCGGCCATCCGGCTTTCAGCGCCATCGTAGCTTATTTGGTGCGGTGAGTTTGGATGTGTTGATTCAGATTGCGCAGCGAAGTGAAGATCTTGATATTGTCGCTGTCGTCCGAACGCATTTGAAAGCCGTAGTTTTTGGAGATGGCGAGCGCGATTTCCAGGATATCGATGGAATCCAGACCGAGTCCATCCTTGTACAGCGGTGCTTCTGGCTCGATCTTCGTGGCGTCAATCTCCAAATTTAGCGTAGCGACGATGAGCGCAGCGAGTTCGTGTTCCTGAGTATTTATAATTTCGGTCATCATGCTGGGCTTTTTGCCTTCGATACATACAGTTTCTGGGCTTGGTATTATACTGTGCGGGCGCAAAATCACCCAAATCCCCCAGGCAATGGCTGGATTACTCAGAGTTCACGGCAATGCTGCATTGCCGGCGAAAATTACCCGATGGACGTGACGAACGTGCAACCGCTCATCGTCAGCCGTTTCACTACCGTAAACTGCCTCGGACTAGGT
>JALYOK010000004.1 GCA_030856925.1 Pseudomonadota bacterium | reverse complement strand
CATCAGGAAGGTGTTGAGTATGTGTTGGTTGGCGGGCAGGCCGTTCGTTTGAACGGTTTCTTGCTAGCGACGGAAGATGTAGACGTGTTGATCAAGGCGACGCGCGAAAACGGCGAAAAGATAAAGCGTGCCATGGATTTTCTCGCCGCGTCTAAGGATTTAGACCCGGAATGGTTTGCCGCCAACCCAAGTCACGAGGTCGAAAATATTCGCGTAGCCGATGAGCTGCTCGTTGACTTGCTGTTTGCGGCCAACGGCCAAACGTATGAATCCGTACAGCCCTACGTGCGCGAGCTTACCGTCGAGGGCGTGCGGATTTGCGTGTTGGACATCGACGGGCTGTTGCTGACCAAAACCGACTACCGCGAAAAAGATGTATTGGATAGGCAGGTTCTATCCCGAATTAAACGCGATGGGCTTAGCGCCATTGAATGACGGGTTGCGCTGCTTAATGGGCATGTTTCTGTCCATCCTCATTAAGTTATACTTTCGCTCACTATGGATCGGCTCGATGCACTTCGTTCCCAGCTCGCCCGGTTCGCCGGCGAGCGCGATTGGGACCAGTTCCACAATCCCAAAAATTTGGCGATGGCGTTAATCGCCGAGGCAGGCGAACTCGTCGAACATTTTCAGTGGTTATCGCCGCAGCAAGCCGACAATCTTTCGGCAGAATCCAAACGCGAGGTAGAACTTGAAATTGCCGACGTATTGTTGTTCCTGCTGCGTCTGGCGGATAAGCTGGATATCGATCCCATCGCAGCCGCGGAAAAGAAAATGGCCCTCAACGCGGAAAAATATCCGATCGCCAAATCCAAAGGCAAAGCCACGAAATACGATAAGCTGTAATGCTCGCCTATCGTCACCAGTTCCACGCGGGCGGGTATGCCGATGTGTTCAAACACGCGCTGCTGACGGGGCTTATGCTGTCGTTGCGCAAAAAAGACAAAGCCTATTTCTATCTAGATACCCACGCCGGCATCGGCCGCTACGATTTGACCCATCACTGGGCGGAAAAAAACCGCGAGTTCGCGCACGGCATCGCACTGCTGTGGCAGCGCAAGGATATTCCTGCTTCGCTGATCGACTACATGCAGCTCGTTCGCGCCGAGAATCCGGACGGCAAGCTGCGCTTTTATCCCGGTTCGCCGCATATTGCCCGCCGGTGGCTGCGGCCCGGCGATCGCATGGTGTTAATTGAACTCAACCGCGACGATTGCGCGGCCCTCATCAAGCTGTTCGCCCGCGATCGCCAAGTTCAGGTGCAGTGCGTCGACGCCTACCAAGCTTTGAAAGCTTTTCTGCCGCCGCCGGAGCGGCGCGGGATGGTGCTGATCGATTCGTCCTTCGATCGCGCCAAGGAGTTCGCGCGCATCGCCGCGGCGCTGTCCACGGCGCATAAACGCTGGGCAACGGGAACCTACGCTGTTTGGTATCCGCTGATGGAACAAAGCGCTATGGTCGCGTTCGACCGCGCGATTATCGGCGCCGGCATACCCAAAATACTGAAGCTGGATTTTGCTCTCGAAGCAGAAGATTGGACGCTCACGATGCGCGGCTGCGGGATGCTGGTGGTGAACCCGCCGTGGAAATTCGACCATGATGCTGCCGCGATGCTCGAATGGCTGTGGCGGGCGCTGTCGGTTAAAGGTTCGGGCGGCGCGAGCGTGTCATGGCTGGTCCCCGAATAGCTACGATTTTCGAGGAATTCGTTTGATCTCGGAGACCTGCGCCGGAAACTTCATCCATCATCTACGGTTGTATTGCAACACCTCAGACAATACTGTTCGCTCAAGCTCGGACGAAGGATAACGGGACTCACATTGACAATCTATCGGCCTGAACTAGGCTCAAAATTAAATAACAAAAAGAGAGCAAAATTTATGAGCATGGTATTTTTTGTCACTTCGTTCACCGTTTTAATATTGTTTTTCCTCTCTATCGTGTGGTTCAGCCCCGAATCTCGTCTCCTCCGATGGGCCAAACAGGCGTCACGCTGGGATTACGCGACCGCGAACGCGCGTTTTCAGGAAGCGCGCCAAGTAGTCGTCGGCCAACTAAGACATCCCAACAGCGAGATTTCCAAATCCTTGGCAGAGGCTGCGTTCGACGTGGCCCTGGCGTGCAGCGATCGACTCAACGAATTAAACGGGAAACCCCACGGCCCAGCTCAAAAAGAACCGCTACGCCGCGCTTTGCTTAAGTCCTTTCGGAAGGAAGCGGAATATTGGGGCGTAGGGGACTACGGAATCGATTCGCTTGGCTGCGACCAGGAACCTTCGCTGTACGCCTCGCAGCGCAGCCCTAAAACGGCCCAGGATTTACACGAGCTCGTTCAATCGGCAATTACGTCAAAGTAGCGCTTAGAAATCACCGTTTGATTCTCGTAAATCGAGCCTTGATTGAGCGCCCCCGGATAGGGCATCCGGATCGAGCCAGACGCGGTTCTTGGCTCCAAGGTGGGCTCTCCGCAAATCATCCGGCTATCGAATTCCTCCAGATTAGTCCAATTCACCAGCGGCCAGGCGTCTGCGGCTGCGCATTCGTACAGTAGCAGTAGTCGCGGTTTGTCCGAAGTATTCTGCGCGGAGCCGTGCACCAGCCTCACATGGTGAAACGAACATGAGCCCGCCTTGCCGGTGGCCGGCACGGACGATTTGAAATCGAGCGGGCTGGATGCCGGATCGATGGCGCCACAAAAGCGGCCTTGCGCGTGGTGGTTGTAGGTCGGCCCTTTGTGGGAACCGGGCAGCACCAGCATCGGGCCATTTTCCGGCAACACATCGTCAAGCATCACACCCACGGCGAGAATATCGTCGTTGGTGTGAGGATAAAACGCCCAGTCTTGATGCCATTCCACCGGCGAGCCGTAGCGCGGGGCTTTGATGTTGAGCTTGGAACCGTGGAGGCGAACCTTCGGTCCGAGCAGCTTGGTTAGGATCGCCACCATGCGCGGAGTTTTGACTAGGTCCCAAAACAATGGATCGATTGTGTGGGGTTTTTTGATGCGTCGCACACGCGGGTCATCCGGAGTGTGGGTGGGCTCGAAATCGTAAGTTTCGTCGTGGCTTGGTATGCCCTTGGCGCCGGCGAGGATGCGATCGATCGTACGGCGGGCGGCGCTCACCTGCTCGCCATCCAGAACGTCGTCAACCAGTATATAGCCTTGTTCGTGATAGTGCGCAATGTCCCGACTCGAAATCATGCCAGCCTCCATAAAAGAGTTATTTCCGGGCGGTCTTGGCCGCCAAAGCGTCGTCGAAAAACTGCCGCACGTACGCGATCAATTGTTTCTCGTGACCTTCAAAAAAGTGCTCGGCGCCCGGTTCCATTATTTGCTTCGAGCCTTTCACTTTCACTTGCTGAAGCTCTTTGATGCGTTCATCGACATACCACAAGACCACGTTATAGTCTTTCTCGGTATACAAATCCAACACCGGCACCGGAATGTGAATGGGTTTGTCATAGGTGCCATGAACGATGCCGATGGAAGCCCAGGCGAACAACGCCGGATTGGCTTCGTCGCGCCACATGTATTCATTCACCATACGCGAGCCGAGACTGTGGCCGACGAAGGCAATGCGCTTATAGCCCTGCTTTTGCAAATACTGTACGGCGGCGTAAATGCGCTCTACCGCTTCGGGGAACAACGGTTCGTAATGAGTAAACTTGGCCGCCGGCGACAACACCACTTGTTGGATCGACAGCGTGGTGTAGCCATAATCCGGCAAAGCGGAGCGGAGCGGGCCGACCACCTCGTAATCCGGATGCCAGCCGCGGCCATGGACCAACACCACGGCGGCTTTTGCATCCTTCGCCTCGGTCAACAAGCTCAAGAACTTGATGCCGGACTTGGTCGTCAGATAAACGGGATCGCCGACCACCACGTTCGGAAGAATCTCATCGGCCCATTTCCTTTCGCGTGCGTAATCCGGCGGCGTGTCTTCGCTAAGCGCCGGAAACGCCAGACAAAACAAAGCGAGCGCGACGAGTTTTTTCATAGAGTCCCTAACGGTTACGGTAGCAAAATGGTTGAACCCGTGGTTTTGCGCGCCTCCAAATCCTGATGTGCTTTGGTTGCATCTTTCAGTGCATAGGTCTGGCGTACATCGATTTTTACTTTTCCGGAACTCACCACGCCGAATAGATCATCGGCGGATTTCACCAGGTCCTCGCGCTTGGCCATGTAGGTCATCAGTGTCGGGCGCGTCACGTATAACGAGCCCTTGGCCGCGAGCATGCCGGTCGGAAGGTCCGGTGCGTTACCCGACGAGTTGCCGAAAATCACCATTAGGCCCAGCGGCGACAGACAATCCAGCGACTTCATGAAAGTGTCCTTGCCGACCGAATCGTAAACCACCGGCACGCCCTTGCCGCCGGTGATTTCTTTCACGCGTGCAACGAAGTCTTCGCGCGTGTAGACGATCGGATGATCGCAACCGTTCGCTTTTGCCAACGCCGCTTTTTCGTCGGAGCCGACGGTGCCGATCACGGTGGCGCCCAGGGCCTTCGCCCATTGGCACAAAAGCAGCCCGACGCCGCCGGCGGCTGCGTGCGCCAGGATCGTGTCGCCGGCTCTGACGTTGTGCGTGCGGCGTAGCAGGTACTGAGTCGTCAAACCCTTCAGCATCATTCCGGCGGCTTGCGGATCGCTAATGCCTGCGGGAACTTTGACTAATCGATCGGCCGGGATAACACGCACTTCCGAATAGGCGCCGGGTGGGCCGCCGGCATACGCCACGCGGTCGCCGACTTTCAGATAATCCACGTCGGAGGCTACGGCCTCGATAATGCCGGCCCCTTCCAATCCGATCCCGCTAGGCAGCGGCAAAGGATACAGGCCGCTGCGGTGGTAAGTGTCAATGAAGTTCAGGCCGCAAGCGAGATTCTTGACCCGTGCCTGGCCGGGACCGGGCGCGCCCACCTCGACGTCCTCATACTTCAACACCTCGGGACCGCCGGTTTGATAAAAACGGATTGCTTTTGCCATGTTGCTTATTCCCAAGAAAGATTAGAGCGGTTAGCGGATGAATTGTTCCTTAGCTTCAATCGTGTCGTTGCGCGCGCTGACAAGTAATCCCGCGCGGATTCTTCTACTTCCCCATCAACGCCGGAACCGATTTCAGCAAACGATTCTGCATGCGCACGAAATACGGGCCGGCCTTGGCGAGATACGCTTGCCACAAAGGATCGGCTTGCATCTGCGTTCGCTTTTGCTCGCGCTCGGCCATGCTCTCATAGGCCCACATGTGCACGATATGGTTGATCTCGCCGACCTCGACGATGAAGTAGCCGTAAGGCTTGCCAAGGTGCTTGGTCTGGGTGGCAAAGCCTTCTTTTTCATAGAGGGCGAGCAGTTCGTTCATTTTGCCGGGGGCGATTTGGTAAGTGCGTTCATCGACGATCATGGTTTTCTCCTTTAAGATTGACAGTTGCCTTCACGTTCCAATTTTTTTAATGCTTCCGCTTGCTCGATATCTTGGAGTTTTTCCGCTTCCTCCAACAGCAAACGATCGGCGAACTTCACTTCCAATTGGTTGCCGGATGGGTCGCGGTATTCCGTCAACACAATCGAAGTTGCGGCATCCGACCAGGTCAATGTTTCTCCGCCGGAGTAAATGCATTTTTTTTGAAACACGTCACGTTTGAATTTTTTCCCCAGCACTCGCTCGAACTCCGCTTTGACCGTGGTGTAGTGATATTGGGCGAGCGTCAATAGGATGAACTCCAGCTTATCCTTGTAGAAAAATATCGTCGGCAGCGCATCGGTCTCCTTGCGAAAACGCGCAAGCGTGGAGAAGCTATCCAAGATGGGCCTCACCAATTCCGGCTCGACGTCGCCGCCGTTTTGTTGCGGCAAGCAATCGGCGCAGCGTCCTGCCGGATCTACTCCGGTGAGCTTGGTAAAGTCCGCGGCAGACATGCCCAAGCTGAGCGGGCCGAATCTTCGCGGCAGTGCATCGGCGGCGATAGCGGTGGTGACCGCAGCGCCGAACACAATGAATACCATAAGCCGTCTAAGCGACACGCGCATTTCTTCCTGTGAGCGGATACTGCGGATCGTTGTAACCCGGTGTCGAAGGATGCCCGGGCTGGACCAGGCGGTTGATCAGCGCTTCGTCGTCCGCCGTGAAAGCATGTTCAAGCGAACCCAAATATTCGCTCCATTGTTCCAGGGTGCGCGGACCTGCAATCACCGAATCGACAGTTTTATTATTGAGCACCCAATTCACGGCAAACTGCACCGCTGTCATACCGCGCTGCTCAGCATATGCCTTTATATCTTGCGCCATCCGCATCGAATCTTCGCGAAATTCCGTTTGCATCAGGCGCTTGTCGCCATGGCCGGCGCGCGTTTCCGTTGCGGGCGTAGCGCCCGGCTGATATTTACCCGTGAGCACCCCGCGCGCAACGGGGCTATAAGGCACAACGCCGATGCTGAAATGCTCGCATGCCGGCAGTATTTCCACTTCCGGCATGCGGTTCATCGCGTTGTAATAGGGCTGGCAGACAACCGGTGGCGGTACGCCGAGTTCTTTGCACGTTTGCATCACCAACGCGATGCGCCAGCCGCGATAATTGCTGATACCAAAGTAGCGAATTTTGCCGGCCCTGATCAGATCGCCAAAAGCGCCGATGGTTTCGCGCAAGGGTATGTCTGGAAAGTCCAAGTGCGCATAATAAATATCGATGTAATCTGTGGCAAGCCGCGCCAGGCTTGCCTCGCAGGCCCGAATGATCCAGCGGCGGCTTAAGCCTCGGTCGTTGGGATCGGCGCCAACGGTGTTACCGACCTTGGTGGCGAGAATCCAGCGGCTGCGCTTTTCGGCAAGCAATTGTCCTGTCACCCGTTCCGATTCGCCGTTGGCGTAGGCGTCGGCGGTGTCGATGAAATTGAT
Organism: Pseudomonadota bacterium; assembly: GCA_030856925.1. Taxonomy (GTDB): domain Bacteria; phylum Pseudomonadota; class Gammaproteobacteria; order Burkholderiales; family JALYOK01; genus JALYOK01. Next base: position 2,347 of record JALYOK010000004.1, on the reverse strand, counting down.
GCCGGCGTCATGACCGGAATCGACAATGCGTCGCGCTTCGTTGGCATCGGTACGGTCGCCAAACAACATGGTTCCAATGCAAAGCGGTGAAACTTGGAGGCCGCTCGCGCCGAGTTGACGATAATTCATACACTCTCCTTTTCGCTATTTTACCCGATCATGCGAAAATCTCTCCGAGCAAAACTAAAGAACCTCTGATTAAGTCCAGCGCGACTGCGAGGGACTTAATCAGAGGTTCCCTATATAGATAGGTCAATGACAGAAACAGTAGACTGCGTGGTGATCGGTGCAGGAGTGATCGGGCTCGCCGTGGCGCGCCGCCTGGCGCTCGCCGGGCGCGAAGTCATCGTGCTCGAAAAAGCCGAAGGGATAGGCACGGAAACCAGTTCCCGCAATTCCGAAGTGATCCACGCCGGGCTTTATTATCCGACCGGCTCGCTCAAGGCCAAGCTGTGCGTCGCGGGCAATCTCGCCATGTATCGCTACTGCGCCGAGCATCACGTGCCGCACAAGCGCCTGAGCAAAGTTATCGTCGCAACCAACGAAACGGAAATTGTCAATCTGGAAAAATACATCAAGCAGGCGCAACTCAACGGCGTTCACGATCTCGTGTGGCTCACGCCCGCCGAAGTTTGCGCCCTGGAGCCCAACGTCCGTTGTGTCGCCGCGCTGCATTCGCCGTCGACGGGCTTGGTCGACAGTCACGCATTGATGCTTGCCTACCAAGGTGATCTGGAAAACGGCGGCGGCATGATAGTGTTTCATAGCCCTATCGAGTCGGGTGAAGTAACGAACGACGGCGTAGTCCTAAACGTAGGCGGAAAAGACCCGATGACGATTCAATGCAAGCTCGTCGTGAACTGCGCGGGATTGTACGCACAGGACATCGCGAAAAAGATCCTCGGCGTTCCCGCCGAAACTATTCCGCCGATTTACTACGCCATCGGCCACTATTTCACTGTGAGCGGCAAGCCCGCGTTCACGCGGTTGATCTACCCGGTGGCCGTGGCCGGAAGCCTGGGGCTACACGTAGCGCTCGATCTCGCGGGCCAAGTTCGCTTCGGCCCGGACATCGAATACATCGATCGTATCGACTACAGTTTCCGCACCAGCCTGTCGGAAAAATTCTACGAATCGATCCGCCGTTACTATCCCGATCTCAAGGATGATTCCCTGCAGCCGGGCTACACCGGCATCCGGCCTAAACTGCATGCCGCCGGCACACCCGCCGCGGATTTCGTCATCCAGGGTCGGCGCGAACACGGCGTCCATGGCCTCATCAATCTTTACGGCATCGAATCGCCGGGCCTCACCTCATCGTTGGCCATCGCCGACTACGTTCATCAACAACTGAAAGATCAATAATGGATTTCGAACAAGGCATCAAAGCCCGCTATAGTTGCCGCAAATTTCAAAGCCGCGAAATCCCGCGCGAGATCATCGAGAAAATAGTGAAAATTTCGCAACACACGGCGTCGTGGAACAACGTGCAGCCGTGGCGCGTGTTGATCGCGAGTGGCGAGGCGGCGTGCAAGTTTAGCGCCGCGCTAGTAAACCATGTGGAAGCGGGCGGCAAACCCAATCCGGATTTCGCGTTCCCAACAGACTATCAAGGCGTGGAACGCGAACGCCGAAAAACCTGCGGCCTGCAACTCTACCAAGCCGCAAAAATTACCCGCGAAGACGAAGCTGGCAAGCGCAACCAAATGCTGGAAAACTTTCGCCTGTTCGGCGCGCCCCACGTCGCGCTGATCACCGCGCCGGCGTACCTAGGTTTTTACGCCGCGCTCGATTGCGGCCTATACGTCAACAGCTTCATGCTCGCCGCAAAAAGTTTAGGAATCGACACCATCGCCCAAGCTGCGATTGCGCACTACAGTGATTTTGTGCGTGAGTATTTTTCGATCGGTGAGGATCGGAAACTCGTTTGCGCGATTTCGTTTGGCTATGAGGAGAGGGATCATCCCATTAATCAATATCGCACCGAGCGGGCGGCGCTTGATGAAGTCGTAACGTGGCGGTAGTCCTGATGGTGTTACGCCAGAAGCCGCACAGATACGGGCTAGCCTTAGGAGCCTGTCGGACTTAAAGAATCGCAGCGAAAAAGGTGCTGAGCGAGGACAGATTTTGACGATTTCGCCGGGCAATAGTGGTTCTATTGCCCAAGAAAGCGGCGAAATACGGACCGCTCCGCGCCTTTTGCAGCCGATTTCCTTTAAGTCCGACAGGCTCCTAGGGCTAGCCCGTATCTGTGCGGCTTCTGGCGTAACACCATCAGGACTACCGCCACGTTACGACTTCATCAAGCGCCGCCCGCTCGGTGCGATATTGATTAATGGGATGATCC
>JALYOK010000003.1 GCA_030856925.1 Pseudomonadota bacterium | reverse complement strand
CAGCAACACCAGCAAGCCCTAAGCGGCATGTTACTGCTCGCGCCGTTTCTCGGCGAACGCAAAGTCTTCGATGAAATTAAGGCGGCCGGCGGATTGGAATCCTGGCGGCCCACTTTCGTGCATCGGGAAGACGACCAACGCTTAGGGCTCGCCTGGTTGGCGGACTTCAAGCAATCTGAGGCGCCTTTAAAATTGCATTTGGGATATGGGAAAAACGATCGCTTTGAGAAACCGAATGGCCTTGTCGGCGCGCGTTTACCGCCGAAGCAGGTGCAAGTGATTCCTGGCGGCCACGATTGGCGCACTTGGTTAAAACTGTGGCAAGGGTTCTTGGATCGGGACGCATTACGATGACAAGCGCTAACAACCGCTACGGCTATAATCCGCCAACGCGAAACACACGAACGGACAAAGCATGCATGCCCTAATCTGCGGTTCCATGGCCTTTGACACCATTATGGTGTTCAAAGATCGATTCAAGAATCACATTCTTCCCGACAAGATCCACATGCTGAACGTCGCGTTTTTGGTGCCCGATATGCGGCGGGAATTCGGCGGCTGCGCGGGCAATATCGCGTACAACTTGCAGATGCTCGGCGGTAAGCCGCTGATCATGGCGAGCGTGGGCGATGATTTTCAGCCCTATCGGGACCGACTGGAGAAGCTTGGCATCGCGCAGGACCACATTCGTCATGTCAGCGACACCTATACCGCCCAGGCCTTCATCACTACCGATCTCGACGACAACCAGATCACCGCCTTTCATCCGGGCGCGATGAATTTCTCCCACCAGAACCATGTCGCGGACGCCCACGATGTATCTCTGGGCATCGTTGCGCCTGATGGCCGCGACGGAATGCTCCAGCATGCGCGGGAATTTCAGGAGGCGGGCATTCCGTTCATATTCGATCCCGGCCAGGGCTTGCCTATGTTCGGTGGCGATGAGATCCGCAACTTTTTGGATCAGGCGGACTATCTCGCCTGCAACGACTACGAAGCGCAACTGATCCAGGAAAAAACCGGAGAATCCATGGAACGATTGGCGCGAAACGTCAAGGCTGCGATCGTGACCTTGGGGTCTCAGGGCTCTTTCATCTATGCCGACGGGAGACGCCACGAAATCCCCTGCGTTAAAGCGAGTGAGGTGATCGATCCGACCGGTTGCGGGGATGCTTATCGCGCCGGTTTAATACACGGCATCCAATCCGGTATGGATTGGGAAACTACCGGCCGTTTAGCGTCTCTAACAGGTTCGATCAAAATCGGAAATCGCGGCGGTCAAAACCACAGTATGAGCCGCGAGGAGATAGGCGAACGTTACAAGGCTGCGTTCCGAACAGCCCTTTGGTAAAGGAGTGAACGCATGAATCAACTGAAAATTGTGTTCTTTTTGGTCTCACTGGTTGGATTGGCCGGGTGCGGCACTGTTGCGGGTTTGGGTAGCAAGGATTATCAGCGCAATCAAGTGCGCGGCGAGCAGAGCGTCCGCGTCGGCGTAATCGACAGCGTCCGCGAGGTCAACATAGAAGGCACGCGCTCCGGCGTCGGCGCCGCCACCGGTGGCATCGTCGGCGGCGTAGCAGGCAGCACAATCGGCCAAGGTAAAGGCAGCATCGTCGGCGCGGTGGTCGGCGCCGTCGCAGGCGGGGTGGCAGGCGCGATGACTGAGCAAGCGGTTACAAAGCAAAAGGGTTTGGAATTGACTATTCGCCTGGACAACGGTCAATATATCGCTGTTACTCAGGCTACCGATGAAACGTTCCTGGTGGGCGATGCGGTGAAGGTGCTAGGTAGCGGTAACGGGAGCCGGGTGACTCGCCGAAACTGAACGCGCCTCGCCACGACGCGCGTGGATGTTGGCTCGCAGAGATGCATGCCTGGAGCGGCAAGCTGAACGTGGCTTTCGAGCATACGGTTTGAACGAGCTTATTGGGGCATAAACTCGTCGCACGCAACTTGAAATAGTTTCCGGTCCTCGAGACGAACGGCGCTGAGGCAGCGGCCCCACAAACAACCGGTGTCGAGCGCCAGTAGCTTGCTTTCCAACTTCAATCCCAACGCCGACCAATGGCCGCAGACGATCGTGTCGCCCGCACTCACGCGCCCAGGCGCCTCGTACCATGGCGTAAAACCGGCGGGAATGTTTGCCAGTTCCCCCTTGTGGCTGAATTCCATGGCGCCGTCCGCAGTGCAGATACGCAACCGCGTCATCGCGTTGATGATGATGCGCAACCGGTCCCACCCGGTTAAATCATCCCGCCATCGATTCGGAGTGTTGCCGTACATCTGGACCAGAAATTGCGAGTAGTTAGCACCGCGTAGCGCCACCTCTACTTCGCGCGCCAAAGATCGGGCTTGGTCGATCGTCCAATCGGGCAGCAAGCCCGCGTGCACCATGGTGACGCCCATAGCTTGGTGTAGCAACGGCCGGTAGCGCAACCACTCGAGCAGCGCTTCCCGATCGGGGGCGTCGAGAATTTCGTTCAAGGTGTCGCCGCGATGGGGTTTGACAAATCCCTCAGCGACGATCAACAAATGCAGGTCGTGATTGCCGAGGACAATAATGGCGCGATCTTCCAGGGATTTGACGAATCGAAGCACTCCAAGAGAATCGGGGCCCCGATTTACCAGATCTCCAACGAACCAGAGCTGGTCGCAAGATCGGTCGAACTCGCATTTCGCCAGCAAGCGGTGTAACGGCGCGAGACAGCCTTGGAGATCGCCGATGGCGTAGGTCGCCATGACTCTTTAAAAATGAAAGAGCGACCGCGTCGCCCCATTGCCGCGAAATAACATCGCCGGTGCTAGGGTTATCTGACCTGACTGATGAGGTAATCGACGGCCGCCTTCACCGCATCGTCCGCGAGACCAGGATTGCCGCCCTTGGCGGGCATCACCCCTTTACCTTTCAATGCGCTTGAGTACAACGTCTCCTTCGCCTGGCCTAAGCGAGCGCTCCAGCCCGCTTTGTCGCCCGTTTTTGGCGCCCCGGCTATTCCGGCGGTGTGGCACGCGGCACATACCGCGTCGTAGGTGCTCTTGCCCAGATCCGCACCGCCCGCGGCCGGCGTCCCGGTCGCAGGCACGGCGGCAGCGACAACAGCGGTGGCAACTTGCGCGGGCGCGAGCGCGTCCACGTTAACTTCGCCGACGGGTTTGAGACGCTCGGCGATTGCTGCGGCGGACAGGGCGGGATCGTCAGGGCGAGCGCGTCCGGAATAAGCGCCGATAGCAAACTGGGCGAGCATAAAAATGATTAATACTAAGCCGATGGACGCGGCGAATATCGCCACGGCATTCTTGATAGTAGGCATGGCGTCTTGCTTATCGGATTGTGCTGACATGACGTTCCCGCCGAATAACAATTAAAAATGAAAATTATACAGAAGCTGTTTATTACGCTGACAAAGGATTGCCTAGACTGACTGCGGCATTTTCGCTATTCTATCCGATTCGCGCCCATAGCTCAGTTGGATAGAGTGTTGGTTTCCGAAGCCAAAGGTCACAGGTTCGAATCCTGTTGGGCGCGCCAGAAGTGGCTTAAGCCATCCATCATGTATTTCTGTAAAAACAAGACCTTGCTTGGCTGCCAACGATGGCGCTGTTGTGGTAATAGCGAACGCCTGTCCTATACTTGGACGTATCGTGTCAGGCACTCCTGGAGAGCCTGATAAGGCCATCATTAATCAGTTGATATGAGGGTTATCCGAGCGACAAGGCGAGCATGATTCGAGTCTTTAATCATTACATTCCCATTCAGATTGCGGTATTAATTCTGGTCGAAGCGCTTATCCTCGCGCTTTCAATTTATTTTGGTTCATCGTTGCGGTTCGGACAGATCGCGCTGTCCGAAGCCAGCGAAACGACCAACTTCGGCGGCGTGGCCGTAGTGTTCTCCGCGTTGATGATCGTGACGATGACCACCTTCGGCCTTTATCAACGCGAATCCATGGATTCCTTCCGGTCGATATTGTCGCGGGTAACGGCGAGTTTCATGGTGGGCTTCGCCATTATGAGCTTGCTTTTCTACGTTGTTCCTACGCTATTCTTGGGACGCGGCGCATTCGGTTTGTCCGTTATCATCGGTTTTTTCGTTGTTGTCTTGGTGCGAGTCGCGTTTTACAAATGGGCCAACTGGGGACTTCTGCAATCACGTATTCTAGTGCTGGGAACAGGAACCCGTGCCGACAATGTCGAAGCGCTGATTAATTCGCAGGCAACCACCAGTAACATGAATATTGTCGGTTATTTGCCGGTTAAAGGCGGGCAAAATCATGTTACGCCATCACGAATTTTGCCTGATGAGACGTCTTCGCTCTACTCGGTGGTAAAAAAATACGGTGTTAACGAAATAATTCTGGCGGTGCGCGAGCGCCGCGGCGGCGTGCTGCCAATGCAGGAATTACTCGAGTGCCGCTTGCGCGGCGTTCGCATTACCGAGCTGTCCACTTTTTTTGAGCGCGAGCGCGGCCAGGTCAGGCTTGATTCTCTTAATGCCAGTTGGCTAATTCTGGGCGAAGGATTTAATAACAACTCCCACCGTGACGGGGTCAAACGAGGTTTCGACCTGGTAGCAAGTGGCGCCTTGTTGCTGGTCACGTCGCCCATCATCGCTATAACGGCCTTAATGATCAAACTTGACTCCGCCGGTCCACTGTTTTATCGCCAGGAGCGCGTCGGCGAGGGGGGTCGCGTGTTCGCCGTTTGCAAGTTCCGCAGCATGCGGGTGGACGCCGAGCAAGCGGGCAAGCCCATTTGGGCAACCGCCAACGATGATCGAACCACAAAGATCGGCCGCATTATTCGCAAGTTGCGGATCGACGAATTGCCGCAGATTTTCAATGTTTTTCGCGGCGACATGAGCTTCGTCGGACCGCGTCCGGAACGACCTTTCTTCGTCCATCAACTCGCTCAGGAGATTCCCTACTATGAAGCGCGTCACAGCATTAAGCCTGGTATTACGGGCTGGGCCCAAGTGCGTTATCCCTACGGCGCCTCGGTAGAGGATGCGAAGGAAAAATTGCAATACGATCTCTACTACGTCAAGAACCACAGCTTGTTTTTGGACATTATGATCTTGATCGACACCGTACAGGTCGTACTGTGGGGGAAGGGCGCCCGCTAAAATTCCTCTTTCGCGGGTCCGTTACAGAAAAATTTGGGCGGCATCGCTTTGCAATAGCCACGAGACTTCTCTTGCTATGCTGTTGCGTTAGCCGCGAAAACATGTACCATCCTACAGCACATTTCGCTGTTTTTAGGAGTGTTGACTTTTAAATGGTCGGACTGATTGGCGCTATCAGTTACGGTCTCGCCGCCGCTGCCTTCCTCATACTCACTGCGTTGTTGGTCATAAGCTGGCGCGGCCGCGCCACTGGGGCGTTGCTGGTGGTCGCAACCGTTGCCTCCGCGCTCTGGGCGAGCCGCTTGTCGTATGAATTCGCCGTCGATAATCTGGGTAGTCAATGGGGCAGCGCTCTCGAAATAATGCGCAATGCCGCTTGGTATGTATTCCTGACCAGCTTATTGACCCCAGCGCAACCACGCGACGAGATATCTTCCCCCGCGATTAAATGGTTCCCGCGCGGATTGGTGCTGACCTGCATCATATTGATGGCGGGCACCCTATTCATGCCGTGGTTGCCGCAATATCGGGATGAGTTGCGTTTTGCGACCGAAATCTTGAGCCGCATTTTTCTTGCCATCGCGGGTATGGCGTTGGTGGAATTCGTCTACCGCAACGCGCGACCGGATCAGCGCTGGGGAATCAAATTTCTATGCCTCGGCGCCGGAGGTATGTTTGCTTATGACTTCTATCTGTATTCCGATGCGATGCTGTTTAAGCACATTCACGCCGAAACGTTCTCGGCACGGGGAGTCATTAACGCGTTGGTGGTCCCTCTGATCGCGGTTTCGGCAGCCCGGAACAACACGTGGTCCCTCGAGGTCGCGGTTTCGCGCCGCATGATCTTCCACTCGGCCACCCTGCTCGGCGCCGGCGTTTATTTGCTCTTAATGGCGGCGGCTGGCTATTACATTCGATTCTTCGGCGGTAGTTGGGGCGGAGTTTTTCAAGCAACTTTCCTGTTCGGCGCCTTGCTGCTGCTGATGGTAATGCTTTCTTCCGGCACGCTGCGGGCGCGACTGAAGGTATTCTTGAGCAAGCATTTTTTTACCTACCGTTTCGACTATCGCGAAGAATGGCTACGTTTTACTCGCACGTTGTCGGCGGGTGAACCTAGCGTCCATTTGCGCCAACGTTCGATCCAGGCGATCGCACAGTTGGTCCAAAGCCCAGGGGGCGGACTTTGGTGGAGACAGGAAAACGGCGGCTATGAGCGCGCCGGCCACTGGAATATGCCCCAGGCGCTAGGTTCCGAATCCTCGGACAGTTTATTTATTCGATTTTTACGAGACAAAGAATGGGTTATAGATTTGAATGAATACGAGACCACACCCGAAAAATATGAAAACCTGAGATTACCAGGATGGCTTACTGCTATTCCGCGCGCCGGCATGGTGGTGCCTTTGGTGCTGCATGAACAGTTGCTTGGATTCGTGGTTTTGGCAGAAACCCACGGACGAATAGCGGTCAACTGGGAAGTGAGCGATCTGCTCAAGACCGCCGGTTGCCAGGCGGCAAGTTATCTTGCGCAACTGGAAGCGGCTAAAGCGTTGCTGGTGGCGAGGCAGTTCGAATCCTTCAACAGGATGTCCGCCTTTGTGGTGCACGATCTCAAGAACTTGGTGTCTCAATTGTCCCTATTGCTGTCCAATGTTCAAAAGCACAAACATAATCCCGCTTTTCTGAACGATATGGTCGAAACAGTAGAAAACTCGGTCGAGAAAATGCAGCGGTTATTGACTCAATTGCGTAGCGGCAGCCCTGCGCCAGGCGGGCAGACCGTGATCGACCTCGAGAGTATGCTTACCAGAGTCGTAGCCGCAAAGGAGAACTGTAAGCCGCGACCGAGCCTTGAGGTGCAATCGTTTGGGCTCACTTTACGCGGAGACCGGGAGCGGCTCGAGCGTATCATCGGCCATTTACTACAAAATGCCATCGAAGCAACCATGGGTGATGGCGCGGTAAAAATCAATCTCAAGGAAGACCAGAACATGGCGCTAATCGAGGTTATCGACACTGGCCGTGGTATGTCGGCGGCATTCGTTCGCGAAACGCTGTTCCAACCGTTTGAAACAACCAAGTCCGGCGGCATGGGCATAGGCGCCTACGAAACTAAGCAATACGTCAACGAACTGGGTGGAGAGATAGAGGTCGAAAGTGAAATTGGCAAGGGCAGTACCTTTCGCATCCTTCTTCCCCTCGTCGCTGCGGATCTCTCACCTAACCCCGAGCTGGTCTAACGAGGAATTTGAATGAGTCAAAACAAGGGTGTCCTGCTTATCGTCGAAGACGATCCAGGCTTGCAAAAACAGCTCAAGTGGAGTTTCGACGGCTATGTAGTGCTGGTGGCTGGCGATCGTGGCACAGCAGTTGCGATGGTGCGCCGGCACGAGCCCGCAGTGGCGACCGTCGATCTGGGTTTGCCACCGGATCCGGATGGCGCCAGCGAGGGGCTCGCTACTCTGGAAAATATTCTGGCCTTAGCACCGGATACGAAAGTGATTATGGTTACGGGCAATCAAGATCGTGCGCATGCTGTCAAGGCCATCGGCCTTGGGGCCTATGATTTCTATCAAAAGCCGGTCGATTCGGAGATCCTCGGCCTCATCGTCGAACGCGCATTTCGCCTGCACGATCTGCAACAGGAAAATCGCCGTCTTAAATTGCATCAAACGGAATCTCCCGTCAGCGGCATCATCACTCACGATCCCTCGATGCAGAAAGTGTGCAGAACGGTGGAAAAGGTCGCTCCCTCAGATGTGTCGGTCCTGCTGCTCGGCGAAAGCGGGACGGGCAAAGAACTTTTGGCTCGCGCGCTGCATCAATTAAGTCCACGTACGACCAAAAAATTCGTCGCTATAAATTGTGCTGCGATCCCAGAAAATCTACTGGAGAGCGAGTTATTCGGCTACGAGAAGGGGGCCTTCACCGGCGCAGCGAAACAGACCAAAGGTAAAGTAGAATACGCCGACGGCGGAACGCTCTTTCTCGACGAAGTGGGCGACTTGCCTTTTTCGTTGCAAGCCAAACTGCTTCGCTTCCTCCAAGAACGGGTGTTCGAGCGTGTCGGTGGACGTGAAGAAATCGCCGTCGACGTGCGCGTTGTCTGCGCCACCCATCAGGATCTGCCGGCGCTCATCAAGGCAGGGCGGTTTCGGGAGGACTTGTTCTATCGCTTAAGCGAAATCGTGGTCAATATCCCGCCAATGCGTGACCGCCAAGGGGATCCGACTCTGCTCGCCCACGCGTTCTTGGAGAAGTTCTCGAAGACCCACGGCAGATCGCTACAAGGATTTTCCGCCGATGCCCTTCAGGCTATCGAAGCCTATGCGTGGCCGGGAAATGCCCGCGAAATGGAAAACTTCATTAAACGTGCGGTTATCATGGCAGATGGTCCCCAAGTAACCCAACAGGATTTGGGACTTAATCGAGCTGAAGTTGAAACCGCGCCGCTGAATTTACGACAAGTGCGCGAAGAAGCAGAGCGCAAGGCAGTGGTGCGAGCCCTGGGCCGTGTCGGCGGCAATATGCTGCAGGCCGCCGAATTGCTCGGCATCAGCCGCCCAACGCTCTATGATTTTCTTAATCGTCACGGCATCAAGTGACACGCAAATTGCCAAACCCTAACCAATAGGTATCCCCATGCGAGCACCCATCGACGCTGTTACCACTCGAAATACGCGTTTTGCTAGATTTTCTGTTATCTTTTTGCTACCCCTCGCCTTGGCGCTCGCCGCCTGCAATCGGCAAGCTTCCTCGGAACAACTCATGAACGAAGCCAAGCGCTTCCAAGACACAGGGGATTATAAATCTGCGGCCATCCAACTTAAGAACGCGCTGCAAAACGACGCCAGCAATCCCGAGATTCGCTATCGTTTAGGTGTCGTCTATAACCGGACTGGCGATGGGTTGTCGGCAGAGAAGGAATTAAAAAAGGCGTTAGAACTCGATCCCAAACATCCGAAGGTGGCGGCCGAATTGGGGGCGGCGTTCCTGCGCCAGGGCGCCTTCGAACGGGTGTTGACAGATATCAAAGCACCGGAAGCGGGAGCCGCGAACCGCGCAGAGGTCTTAGTGCTCCGCGCCCAAGCCCACGCAGCGTTGCGCCAAATGAAGGAAGCGGAGGAGAGCTTTGCCTTAGCCCTGGAAACCCGTCCCGGGTTTATCGACGCGCTGGTGGGGCAAGCCCGTTTGAAGGCATCGGCGCAAGATTGGGACGGCGCGCTCGCCATTCTCGATCAAGCGCTCCGAACAGACTCCAAAAACCTTGATGCCTTAATCGCCAAGGGCGACTTTAAGCGATTTCAAGGTCGCATCGATGATGCTATCGTTGCCTACAGCGCGGCGGTGGAAGGCAATCCACAAAGCATCCCGGC
>JALYOK010000002.1 GCA_030856925.1 Pseudomonadota bacterium | reverse complement strand
CTCGCGGCACTGCTGGTCGGCGGCTTTATTTGTAACCTGCTGGTGCGACCGGTGGCCGCCAAGTGGTTCATGACCGATGCCGAGTTGGACGCGGAGCGCAGGCTCGCTCACGATAAGGCTACGGCGGATGCGGTCGGCGGCAGTGCGGCGGCGGTGACCGGTCAGGGCAGTCGTCGAGGGCTGGTGTTCGCGTTCTGGCTATTCGTTGGCATTCCGCTGGCGTGGGGCGTGTATACAACGATCATCAAAGCCTTACCGCTGTTTAAATAGACCGCCGCCCCGCTTAAGTCGATGCAGACGGGGACGGGGGCCGCCCCCTGGGCGGGAACGCGGGGCATCTGAACGTCATCTAATGTCGTGAAATCCACTTATCTAGCATCGAGGCAGCACATGCACTCAACATCCGTCACGCCAGCCGGCAATGATTTACCCGATACCGATACCAACATCGCTCGGCGTATCGCCGCCGGCGATTTGGACGCACTTCGGCTGCTGATGCGGCGGTACAACCAGACGCTTTACCGCACGGCGCGCAGCATTCTGAGGGACGACGCCGAGGCGGAGGACGCAGTGCAGGAAGCCTACCTTCTCGCCTACCAGGCAATGGGCGGGTTTCGCGGCGATGCGAAGCTGTCAACTTGGCTTGTTCGCATCGTAGCCAACGAGGCGATCGGGCGGGCGCGCAAGCGCAGCCGCCGCGCCGAGATAATCGGCCTGAATGGCCAGACGCAACAGAACGGCGAAACCGCGGATGCGACCATGGACGAAGCTTCGCCCGAACAGCCAGAGGGCGCCGCGCTACGCGCTGAAACGCGCCGTCTGATCGAGGCCAAGATCGACCTGCTGCCGGACTCTTTCCGCGCCGTGTTCGTGCTGCGCGCGGTGGAGGAAATGACCGTCGAGGAGACTGCGGCTTGCCTCAGCATCCCGCCGGCGACGGTGCGCACGCGCTACTTCCGCGCGAGGGGCCTGCTGCGCGAGGCGCTCGCGCGTGAGATAGACGTCAGCTTTGACGACGCTTTTGCCTTTGCCGGCGAGCGCTGCGATCGTATCGTCGCCGGCGTGCTAGCCCGGCTCAAAGATTCGCAGGCGCCCGATGCCTGATTGTTCGCATGACTCATTAATTAATACGAGAATAACCAATGTCTTTTTTGACTCTAGGCAACGCCGCCAACGAGTCGCCGCTGTGTGGAAATTAGGGCGAAATACAGTAGCAAATGCATATAATGAAACGGAGATCATGATGAAACGTCATTGGAAATACATTTTGGCAGTTCCCGCGTCGGTAGTCTTGATTGTGGCCTGCAATGGGATCGCATTCTCGAACGACCGTCAGCAACAGGTCAACAAACTAGATAGACAAATCGATAAGCATGCACAGCGGACTCTGGCCGAAGGAAGACAGATCTTCCGCTTCGATACTTTCGGCGACGAGGCCTTCTGGGGCGATAGGATTAAGCTGCATCAAGCCATTCAAGGAACACGCTTCGGCGGAGTCGGCCCAGGCGTTAGCCCTAAAACAGCACTAGCGGTCGGGCTGAAAGTGGATGTCGACGCGCTTCCTCACGCATTGATCAAGAATCTCAAAAAAGGCCAGGTCGATTTGGATAATCCGGCCACCACGCTTGCTTTGCTGAAGTTGAACGCGGTCATCGGGATAACCGGGATTTTCGAATCGGACGGAAAGCTTCGCTCCGTTGGCATTCAATGTGCCTTGTGCCACACAGACGTGGACAACTCGCTCGCGCCCGGGATCGGCCATCGGCTCGATGGTTGGGCGAACCGGGACCTCAACGTCGGCGCAATCATCAACCTCGCGCCCGATTTAAGCGTTTTGGTTCAGGTGCTCGGAGCCAGTGAAACCAGCGTCCGACAGGTGCTCGCCGGTTGGGGTCCGGGAAAATTCGACGCCGAATTGTTCCTTGACGGCAAGGGCTTCCGCCCGGACGGAAAAACCGCGGCGACGCTCATCCCGCCGGTGTTTGGCCTGGCAGGCGTCAACCTCCATACTTGGACCGGCTGGGGCTCGGTGACGCATTGGAATGCGTTCGTCGCCAATCTGGAGATGCACGGCAAAGGAACCTTTTTCGATCCGCGCCTAAACGATCCGATTCAGTTTCCAGTCGCTGCACGTAACGGCTTTGATAACGTGCGCAGCAATCCTGATTTGATCAGCGGCAAATTGCCAGCGCTGCATTTTTATCAGCTTGCCATTCCTGCGCCGAAGCCGCCGCAGGATAGCTTCGACCAGAATGCGGCGCTGAGAGGCCGACACGTGTTTGACAACAAAGCACGCTGCGCTACCTGCCACGTTCCGCCGACCTTCACCGAGC
>JALYOK010000530.1 GCA_030856925.1 Pseudomonadota bacterium | reverse complement strand
TTTCCGACGCGCTGCGCTAACTGGCCGTAAGTCGCTGTTTCACCGTAGCGTACCGCGGTCAACGTTTTCCATACTTGGCGCTGGAATTCCGTTCCCTCCGGCGCGACAGCGATGTCGAACGATTTTCTTTTTCCCGCGAAATATTCATCGAGTTGTTCCGCCGTGGATTTAATGACGGCGAAGTTTGCGTCGCTCTGCCACGTAGGCGAAATGCCGGGATAATACTTCTCGCCGACGAAATGTAAACCGGTTAATGCCGACTCCGATGCCGTGAGCAATATCTGCCCCAGCGGACCTTCGTAGTAGGCATAGTGTAGTGTCCTGTTTATTCCAATGATCTCCAAAGATGCATCACTGCATAGGCGCGCCAAGGGCGCCACGCTTCCGCCCGCTCCAGCACTTTGCGCGGATTTTTTTCAGCGAGCGCTTTCATGACGCCGTAGTCCGTGTGCGGAAAGGCATCGGGCCAAGCCAGCGCGCGCATGGCGATGTATTGCGCGGTCCAGTCACCGATGCCGGGGATTGCTCGTAGTCGAGTAATGGTCGCTTCTACATCCGCGGAAGAATCAAGGCGCAGCTCACCGCTTTCCATATGGCGGGCCAACGCCAAGATGGTTCGCGCCCGCGCGGCGATGATGCCGAGTCGGGCGATGTCGTCGACCGTGCGTGAGGCGATTTGATCCGCGGCAGGAAAAGTTCTCGTCAATTCAGCAAACGGGGTCGCGACGTCATCGCCGAACGCCTTTGCGAATCGGCCCGCCATGGTGGTTGCTGCACGCACCGTGATCTGTTGTCCCAGCACCGCGCGCACCGCCAGCTCGAAGCCTTCAAAGGCGCCGGGCAATCGAATCCCGCTTTGACCCACCGCCAACCCGCCGAGAGCCGCGCTAATCTCGGCCGGGTGGCAGGAAAGATCGAACAAATGTTTGATGCGGCTCATTACGCGGGGCAACACAGCGGCGAGGGAAGCGGAAAGATGAATCCTCAGCACCGCCTTGGATTTGTGTTGGCTCACCGAGATCCAGCCGCGATGAACGGCGCCCTTCGCTTCCAACCGAACCGTACGGCGATAGTTCTTACTGTCGATGACCTCTACGCCGGCGATGCCACGGCTACCGAGAAACGCCAATAGATGTTGCCAATCTAGCGGCGGCCGATAGGCCAATTCGAAAACGAATTCATCGGCCAGGGTCGACGCCCCCGCGCGCTTGCGCAGGTCCGACGGCGCCAGCCGATAGCGGTCTTTGAACAAGCTGTTGAAGCGGCGCAGGCTCTGAAATCCGCTGGCAAAGGCGATGTCGGTGGTAGACATTTTGGTGTCGGTGAGTAAGCGCTTTGCCAGCAACAAACGCTGGGTTTGCACAAACTCGATGGGCGCCACGCCGAACGCTGCGAAAAACACCCGCCTTAGATGACGGTCGGTCACGCCGAGGCGATTCGCCAGTTCCTCTAATCCAGCGCCGTTTACCGCGCCGTCTTCGATCAAACTCGCCGCAGCTTGCGCAAGCCTGGCGCCGGCGTCGATGTTGGCGTTGCCAGGCGCCAACTCCGGACGACAACGCAAGCAAGGACGAAAGCCCTCGCTTTCTGCCGCTGCAGCGCTGGGAAAGAATCGGCAGTTCTCGCGCTTGGGCACCTTGGCCGGACACACCGGCCGGCAATAAATGCGTGTCGACGTGACACCGGTAAAAAAGCGCCCATCGAAACGAGGGTCATGGGTTTTGACGGCAAGGTAACAACTGACTGAATCGAGCACCATGACAGGATTATGATTGAAGTCGCTAATATCTACTCGCCGTTTTCGGACATCACCATCTAAGCCAGAAACCGCATCTGGCTTGTCTCGCGGCAATGCATGCCGTGCGAGCCGCGCTGGTACTCGTTTCCCGGCCTTCTAGATAGTCATCGACAGCCCGAAGGCTTGTAGATACGCTCGGTCGATGCAGGATGCTTCGCCAGATGATCGTGCGGGCGGACGGGCCGCCGTATTATCTCTCCGCCACAATTGGGACAACGACCCTTAAGCCTTTGTTCGGCGCAATCACGGCAGAACGTGCATTCGAATGAGCAAATCATCGCTTCGAACGATTCCGGCGGGAGATTCGTATCACAACACTCGCAGCTCGGTTTCAGTATTAACAATGACGACTCTACTTCGCGGCAATCGCTTCGATCTCAAGCAGAAAATTCGGCTTCACCAGCGCCGGCACGATGAGCAGCATCGACGCCGGTCGCGCGTCACCGAGAAATTTCGTGCGCACTTGAACGTATGCCGGAATATCGTCGGCGCGCAGTAAATAGTGAGTCACTTTGACCAAATCGTTCACGTCCATGTCTGCTTGTTTGAGCATGTTAACGATGTGGGCCCACGCGATCTCTGCTTGACCGGTAATGTCGCGGGGAAGATGGCCATCGAGCGCCAAGCCCGGTGTACCGGAGGTGTAGAGCCAACGAGCGCTCGGCAACACTTCGATGGCGTCGCTGTATTTGCCGATTTGGCTGGCGACGCCGATGTCGATGACGATGTTTGCCATGGTGCTACGCTAATCGTCCTTGTACGCCGCAAACTCGATTTCAACCGCGGCGTTCAGCGGCAGATTCGCGACGCCGATGGAGGTGCGCGCCGGCGGATCGATATGATTGAATACTTCTTCCCAGGCACGATTGATGTCGGGAAACTGATCGAAACGGGTCGTAAAAATTCGCGCGATAGTAAGATGTTCCAAGCCCAGTCCATAGTCCTTCAGCGCCTTTTGCATGTTGGCGAGAATGTGC
>JALYOK010000515.1 GCA_030856925.1 Pseudomonadota bacterium | reverse complement strand
GTGCAAGCCCGCGTCGCGCACTTTGTTCAGCGTGTCGAGGCGATCGTCGTATTCGCGGGTGGAGACGATCTCGCTGTAGAATTCCGGCGAGGTGTCGAGGTTGTGGTTGTAGTAGTCGAGGCCGGCGTCTTTAAGTTGCTGCGCCTGGCCATCGCGCAGCATGCCGAGCGTGGCGCAGGTTTCCAAGCCCAGCGCTCGCACAGCTTTGACCATTTCGATCACCGGTTCCAGGTCCCGTTGCTTCGGTCCGCGCCACGCGGCGCCCATGCAGAAACGCTGCGCGCCGGCATCCTTGGCCGCTTGCGCCGCGGTCACCACGTCGTTGAGGGGCGCCATGGCCTGGTTGTCCACGCTGGTGTGGTAGCGCGCCGCTTGGGGGCAATAACCGCAATCTTCCGGGCAGCCGCCGGTCTTGATCGAGAGTAAAGTGGAAAGCTGGACGGCGTTGGGATCAAAGTGCTCACGATGGACGGTTTGTGCTTTGAACAGTAAATCGTTTAGCGGCAAATCGAACAGCGCCAACACCTCGCCGTGAGAGAATCGGGGTTTGCTGGGATGGGGCTTTAATCGCTGAAATTCAACGGCGGCAGTGGTCATGACGTGAAGGCTTCGAGTAAAGTGGCTAATCGAATCCTCAATCAATGTAAAATTTTTGTCAAATGATTTGTTGAAAAAATTAAACATCCGCTTAAAAAATGTGCATTTGCCCCAGGATTGCTTCCTCTGCGGGGCGGGGGGTCAGCGCGCGATCCTGTGCGGCGCGTGCGAGGAAAATCTGCCGCGATTGCCGACTGCCTGTTGTCCGGTGTGCTCATTGTCGACGTTGGACGGTTCGATCTGTGGCCGCTGCATGAAGAGAACGCCCGCTTTCGATGACAGCGTCGCGGCGTTTGACTACGGCTTTCCGGTCGATGTGCTTATTCAACAATTTAAATATTCGCATCAACTCGCGCTAGCGCCATGGCTCGCAGATCGCCTACTGGTGTGCCTCTCCGGCATACCCCTGCCACAAGCCGCGCTGGCTATGCCGCTCAGCCGTGCTCGTTTGAGCGAGCGCGGCTTCAATCAATCGCTGGAAATCGCCAAGCCGCTCTGCCGCGCGCTCGGCCTGTCGCTGTTGCCGCACGCCTGCGAACGCATTCGCGACACGGAAAGCCAAACGACCTTGCCGTGGAAAGAGCGCGCTAAAAATGTCCGCGGCGCATTTGCTTGTCGAGAGAATTTCGCGGGCAAACACATCGCCATCGTCGACGACGTCATGACCACCGGCGCAAGCGTCAACGAGTTGGCCAAGACCTTGAAAAAATCCGGCGCCGGCCGGGTCAGCGCGTGGGTCATCGCGCGCACGCGCCCCGAAAGTTTTCAACCGGCGGTGCTCGACGATGTTTGATGTGGTGTTATACCAGCCAGAGATTCCCGGCAACACCGGCAACATCATTCGCCTGTGCGCCAACACCGGCGTGACGCTGCATCTGGTGAAGCCGCTCGGCTTCACCATGACGGACAAACAGATGAAACGCGCGGGACTGGATTATCACGAATACGCGCCCCTGCAGATCCACGACAACTGGGAAGCGTGCCGCGAAAAATTGCAAGACCGGCGCTGCTTCGCCGTGACTACCAAAGGTTCAACGCGCTACACCGACATCAAATTCGCGGAAGGCGACGTATTCATCTTCGGTCCGGAAACCCGCGGCTTGCCCCCGGAGATGCTCGACTTGTTGACGCCGGAACGAAGATTGCGTTTGCCCATGCGGCGCCACAGCCGCAGCTTGAATCTAGCCAACAGCGCGGCAGTGCTGGTGTTCGAGGCTTGGCGGCAGGTGGGGTTTGCCGGTGGTAAGTAGCGGGCTACGTTTTGCCGATCACATACCCTAAGCGCGGGAAATGGATCGCCACGTCACCGACTTTGGGACCATTCCAATTGACCGTGATTCGCTGAGCTGAGATCGCGGCGACGGCGCCGGTGACCGCTTCGGCGCCGAAGCTTTCCGGTGTTACGGACACGCAGTCGCCGACGGTAATGCCCGTCGCTTCGTCTGTTTTCGGCGTATTTCCAACTGGCGGTTCCGGTTTGCTCGCCAAGGCAATGGCCAGCGCCGCCTCTCCGCTGATTTCTTCGCGCGTTCCGTGACCGGGGCCGGCGACGCGCTTGAGCCATTCGGCCACACGCGGAAAGCGCGACTGGATCATAGCGGGTGCATCGTTCACCCGCGTCGTCAGAAACCACAAGCTTGGAATGAGCGCAAAATCGCTGTAGGAAAGCGCGTTGCCGGATACATGTCCAGTCGCCGCGAGTGAATCATCCAGCCATCCGAGCGCGATGCGCAATTGACTCAAGATATACGGCGCTTCAGCCAACCCTTTGGCGCGATTGGCTTCCGGCGTGAGGTCCAAGCGCATCATCTTGGCCCGGTCGCGCAGGAAATCGTCGGAAATCGTTTCACCATTGCGGCCGATGACGTAACGCGCGACTTTCCAGAACAGATAGTTGTCATGCCAGGCGATGACCGGTCGGCTCCAATCCAGAGCGCCGCTAGTCATGATCGGACGGGTGGGAAAACGCCGCTCTATTTCGGCGGCGATGAGCGCCGTGTCGCAATAAATATCGGCGCCGATCTGCATCACCGGCACCCGCCGATAGCCGCCGGTCAGCGCCGTGTAAAGCGGTTTCGGCATGATGTTCGGCACCAGCACCGATTTCCACGCGAGGCCCTTGTAACCCAGGATCAGGCGAATTTTTTCAGCGTAGGGCGACGCGTTGAAGTGATGCAAGATGAGATCAGGCATTAGGTTTTCCACATAAAGGGAAGCCGGTCAGCCAGCAGCCGCGCCAATATTGGCTTCCGGCTTAGGCTCTCTGGAGAGCAAGCGTTCAAGCGCTTCTCGGGCTGATACTTTGCCATCGATGACATCGCATACGGCTTGCGTGATGGGCATGTCGACTTTGAGTGCGGTGGCGCGGGCCGCGGCTTCGCGGGCGGAGTAGACGCCTTCGGCGACATGGCCGAGGCGTTGCAGGATTTTTTCCAGGGAATCACCTTGCGCCAGTTGTAGTCCGACTTGACGGTTACGTGAAAGATCGCCGGTGGCGGTGAGGACCAGGTCGCCGAGGCCCGTGAGGCCCATGAACGTTTCGGCCTGGCCGCCCAGCTTTTGCCCGAGCCGCGCCATTTC
>JALYOK010000510.1 GCA_030856925.1 Pseudomonadota bacterium | reverse complement strand
GTGCAGGATGTGGCTCTTGCCGTAATAAGCGTGTAGATCGCGGGTTTCAAGCATGGGTGGCGGTTCCCAAGTACGCTTCTTGTACGCGAGGATTGGCGCGTACTTCGTCGGGCTTGCCGGTGGCGATGACTTCGCCGTACACCAGCACGGAGATGCGATCGGCGAGATTGAACACGACGCCCATGTCGTGTTCCACCATGACCAACGTTTTACCCGTAGACACTTTGCGGATTAAGTCCACGGCGAGCTCCGTTTCCGAATGGCTCATGCCCGCGGTTGGCTCGTCGAGCAGAATCACATCGGCGCCACCGGCGATGGTGACGCCGATTTCCAGCGCGCGCTGCTCGGCGTAGGAAAGCAAGCCCGCCAGGGTGTCGCGGCGATGGCCGAGGTTGATGCTACGGAGAATTTCTTCCGAACGCGCGTGGACTTCCTTGAGTTTGGATACGCGATGCCAAAATGAATATTTGTAACCCTGCGTCCACAGCACGGAACAGCGAATGTTTTCATACACTGACAGCTTGGCGAAAATATTCGTCACTTGAAAGCTGCGGCTCAAGCCGCGGCGATTGATGTGGTAAGTCGGGAGTCGGGTGATTTCCTCGCCGTTAAGTTTGATGCTGCCGCCGGAAACGGGGAATCGCCCGCTAATTAGATTGAAGAGCGTCGATTTCCCCGCGCCGTTCGGGCCGATGACGGCGTGGCGCTCGCCTTTGCGGATATCCAGATTTACCCCGTTGATGATCGAGGTCTGGCCGAATTTTTTTCGGACGTCACTCAGCGCTAGCGCTAGATCCGTGCTCACGCCAATCGCCTCGCGCGCAATGCTTGCGCGACGTCGTCCCAACTGGCCCGCACCCGCGGTGTACTCCAGCGGAACATCACGGATCCGACCACAAGTAACGCCGCGCAGATTAGCCACGGCGCCGTTGTCGCTGCATCAAACGTGATGCCTAACAGCGACATCGTGGTATCCGCGCCCGCCTGCGTCTTGATGTAGTAAATGATTTCGACTAATCCAATCAGGCCGGCGAGTGCGATGAGGATGGAGACGCCCGCGGCGACGTAACTTGGAAATAGTTTTCCGGTCAGGGATGCCTTCCATGTGGGCCGATGAACCTCGATCAAGCTCGCGATTCCGCCCGGCGCATACATCACCATCACCAAGAAAAACAACCCGAAGTAGAGCAGCCACGCCTTGGTGTAGCCGGACAACGCGACTTGCAAGAACGTGACAAGAATCGCTCCGATGATCGGGCCATAAAAGGAACCTACGCCACCGATGAAGGTCATCAGCAACACGGAGCCCGAGGTGTAAGTGTTGACGTTTTCCACCGTGACGATTTCGTAATTGATGGCGGAAAGCCCACCGGCGATGCCGGCAAAGCCACTGGCGAGGATGAGAACGAAATAACGCACGTACTGCGGGTTGTAACCGACGAATTGCGCACGCTCGGCATTGTCGCGCACGGCATTGGCCATGCGGCCCAGCGGCGTTTTCGTGAACGCGTACATGAGCACGGCGCACACCATCGCCCAGATCGCAATCAAATAGTAGACCTCGATCTGCGGGCCGAAGCTGACACTGAAGAATTTCTCGCCCGCGACGCGATTGCCCGATATGCCCTGCTCGCCGCCGAAGAAAGCCGTGAACATCAGCGAGCAGGCGGCAACCAACTCGCCAATACCCAATGAGATCATGGCGAAGGGCGTGCCGGAACGTTTGGTCGATACGTAGCCGAACAACACGCCGAAAAATAATCCCGTCAGCCCGCCGATGATCGGTAACAGCGAAACGGGCAATCCCAGCGTTCCCGCGGTGATCATGTTAAGCGCGTGGATGCTGAAGAAAGCACCGAGACCGAAGTAGACCGCGTGGCCGAAGGACAAAAGGCCAGTCTGGCCAAGCAGCATGTTGTACGACAGAGCGAAGATGATGTTGATGCCCATTTGGCAGAACAGCGAGAGGGCGAAGCTCTGTTTGAAGATGAGCGGTAGGATGACGGCGACCACCGCCGCGGCAATCCAGGCAAGCCAGCGGCTATTCATACCTTGTCATTCCCGAGACAGCGGTAATCCATGTTGATTCTGCTCCCGCCACAAGATTTCGCCTTGCATCGATATGGCACAGTTAATGTGATCACGTTTCCCGCGTCCCCATGAGACCCTTCGGCCGTACGATCAGCATCAATACCATTAATAGATACGGTAAGACCGGCG
>JALYOK010000456.1 GCA_030856925.1 Pseudomonadota bacterium | reverse complement strand
GGCGGTGGGACTCGCCAAGCTCGAAAGCCTCGATACAGGCCATCCGCTGAAAGACTCCACTCGCCTCGACGTGCCCCGCACGGCTATTACCTTCCGCTATTTCGGCGGCATGGCGGACAAGCTCGAGGGCAGCGTGATTCCCGTCGACCAGGGTTTTTTAAACCTGGGCATGCGCGAGCCGCTTGGGGTCGTCGGGCAAATCGTGCCGTGGAATTTTCCATTGATGTTCACCAGTTGGAAGATGGGGCCGGCACTGGCGGCCGGGAACACAGTCGTGATGAAACCGTCGGAGATCACGCCGCTATCGACATTGCGTATTGCGGAGTTAATGGCCGAAGTGGGTTTCCCGGAAGGCGTGGTCAACATCATTCCCGGTTACGGCCATATCGCCGGACAATATCTCGCCGAACATCCGGACGTCGCAAAGATCGCATTCACCGGCTCCACGGCTACCGGCCGCAAAGTGGTGCAGGCCTCGGCCGGAAATTTGAAGCGGGTGCAATTGGAGTTGGGCGGCAAGGGCGCGAACATCGTGTTCGACGATGCCTTTCTGCCGGCGGCGATCAACGGCGCCGCGTTTGCGATTTTCCATAATCAGGGCCAGGCATGCATCGCCGGCTCGCGGTTAGTCTTACATGAAAAGATAGCCGATCAATTCATGGAAGGATTCGTCAAACTTGCGCAGTCCATCAAGCTCGGAAATCCCATGGATGCCGCGACGGAAATGGGACCGCTGACTTCCGCACTGCATCGCGATCGTGTGTTGTCCTATTGCAAAGTGGCAATCGACGAGGGCGGCCAAATCGTCACCGGCGGCAAAGCGCCGTCCGACGCGGCCCTCAGCAAAGGCTGCTACATCGAGCCGACCATCGTTCGCGCCAAGCCGACGGACCGCGTCTCGCAAGAAGAGGTATTCGGTCCCTTCGTCACCGTAACGACCTTCAAGACCGATGAGGAAGCCATGGCCTTCGCCAACGGTACTCAGTACGGCTTGGGCGGCGGCTTGTGGACGAAAGACCTCACCCGTGCCCACCGCTTCGCGCAAGGCATGAGGAGCGGCATGGTGTGGATCAATTGCTATAAGCGCGTCAATCCGGCGTCGCCCTTCGGTGGCGTCGGCGCGTCGGGCTACGGCCGCGAGATGGGGTTCGAGGCGATGATGCAATATACCGATGTGAAGTCGGTGTGGATCAATGTTGATGCGCAAATCCCACCGTGGTATCCAAGATAAAATAAACATGTAGGGTGGGTTAGGCGTGGCACAAATAAAAGTGCTGCCACTAGCGAAGCGCCGTAACCCACCGATCCGCAAATCATGATCAACAAAATTATCGAAACAGTCGAACAAGCCGTCGCCGACATCCACGACGGCGCGACTGTCATGATCGGCGGCTTCGGCGATGCCGGCCAACCGCGCGAACTCATCGACGCGTTGATCGCCCAGGGGGCGAAAGACCTCACCATCGTCAACAACAACGCAGGCAATGGCGAGGTGGGTCTTGCGGCGCTGTTGAAATCCAAGCGCGTGCGCAAGATTATTTGTTCCTTTCCGCGCCAGATCGATTCCTACGTGTTCGACCAGTTGTACCGCAATGGCGAGATCGAATTGGAACTGGCGCCGCAGGGCAATCTCGCGGAGCGCATCCGCGCGGCCGGCGCCGGCATCGGCGCGTTCTTCACGCCCACGGGCTACGGCACCGACCTTGCCAAGGGCAAGGAGACGCGCATCATCGACGGCAAGCCCTTTGTGCTGGAACACCCTATCCACGCGGACTTCGCGCTGGTGAAGGCACTCAAAGCGGATCGCTGGGGAAATCTGATTTATCGCAAGACAGCGCGCAACTTCGGACCCATCATGGCGAGCGCCGCGAAGTGTTCCGTCGTACAAGTGGCGGAAATTGTCGAGCTGGGTGACTTGGATCCCGAGGCGATCGTGACGCCGGGTATTTTTGTGCAGCGTGTAGTGCGTGTTGCGGCGAAGTTGAAGGCCGCGGCGTGAACACTGTCATCCTTAACGCATTAGGAGAAGGCAGAGTATGAACCGACGAAACCGTGACCAAATCGCCGCCCGCGTGGCGCGTGACATTCCCGAAGGGGCCTACGTTAATCTCGGCATCGGCCTACCGACGTTGGTGGCGAATCATTTGCCGAAGGACCGCGATATTTTTCTGCATAGCGAGAACGGTCTGCTCGGCATGGGCCCCGCGCCCGCGCCCGGAGAAGAAGACGAAGACCTGATCAACGCCGGCAAACAGCCGGTGACGATTTTGCCCGGCGGCGCTTATTTCCATCACGCCGATTCGTTCGGCATGATGCGCGGCGGGCATTTGGATTTCTGTGTGCTCGGCGCGTTTCAGGTGTCGGTAAACGGCGATCTCGCTAACTGGCACACCGGCGCGCCCGACGCCATTCCCGCGGTCGGCGGCGCGATGGATTTGGCGATCGGCGCCAAAAAAGTTTTCGTGATGATGGAGCATCAGACCAAGGCCGGCGCGAGCAAGATTGTCGAGCACTGCACCTATCCGCTCACCGGCGTTGCCTGCGTAAACCGCATCTACACCGACCTCGCGGTGATCGACGTTACGCCTGCGGGTTTGCGCGTGATGGAGATGATCGACGGCCTGTCGTTGGCGGAATTGCAGCGCTTGTCCGGCGTGCCGCTCAGCCAAACGCAATCCCTCGCGGCGGCATGAACCCGTTTCTCTTCAGCGCTCGCTTTCCCCGTGTGGTATTCGGCGCCGGCAGCTTGCAATATCTGGAGCGGGAAATCGATCTGCTTGGCGCCAAGCGCGCGCTGGTGCTCTCCACGCCCGAGCAACGAGGCCAGGCCGAGGAAGTGGCGAAGCGCTTGGGCGAGCGCGCCGTCGGAGTCTACGATAAAGCGGTGATGCATGTGCCGATAGAAAACGCGCGCGCGGCGCGCGAAGAAGCAAAGCGGCTCAACGCCGATTGCGCCGTGGCCATCGGCGGCGGATCGACCATCGGTCTCGGCAAGGCCATTGCGCTGGAATCCGGTTTGCCCATACTTGCTATCCCCACCACGTACGCCGGCTCAGAGATGACGCCGATACTGGGCATGACGGAAGACGGCCTCAAGAAAACCCTGCGCGACGAGCGTGTATTGCCGAAAACCGTGATCTACGATCCGGAGCTCACGCTCACCTTGCCGGCGAAATTGTCGGCGACCAGCGGCATGAACGCCATCGCCCACAGCGTCGAGGCGCTGTACGCACAAGACGCGAATCCGATTATTTCGCTGATGGCGGAAGAGAGCATCCGGGTATTGGCCAATGCGCTGCCCAAGATCATGCGCAATACGAAAGACATTACCGCTCGCAGCGAGGCGCAATACGGCGCTTGGCTGGCGGGGGCGAGTCTCGGCGCGGTGGGTATGGCGCTGCATCACAAGCTCTGCCACACGCTCGGCGGCAGCTTCAATTTGCCCCATGCGGAAACCCACACCATCGTCCTGCCCCACGCGGTTGCTTACAATGC
>JALYOK010000455.1 GCA_030856925.1 Pseudomonadota bacterium | reverse complement strand
GTCGAGTTGAACTTGGATGCCTTACGCCGAATCGGAATCAGCCCGACACCGGAAGAACGTCGCTTGGTTCTGGAGCCGGGCGAAGCGGCCGTTGAAAGCGTACGAATCATAATGCGCGACCGGGGTTTAACGCCAAAGGGATTCGTACAATTCCATGGAGTCTCCCGTTGGATGTTTAAGGCTTGGCCGAGCGATAAAGTCGCAGCGTTGCTAAACCAATTGGTAAAGGATGGCTATGTTGTGGTTCTGACCGGCGCGCCCGATGAACAGGAAATCGCGACGGTCAGGCAGATAATGCAACTTACAAATGCCCGTGTCATTGACCTCGCCGGCCGACTCAACTTAAAGGAATTGGCTGCGCTCACCGCACAAGCGTCGCTTTTCGTCGGTGTAGATTCCGCACCGATGCACATCGCCGCCGCTGTCGGAACGCCGATTGTGGCAATGTTTGGTCCAAGCAGCGAAATTACTTGGGGCCCTTGGATGGTCGAACATCGAGTGGTCACCACGGCACATGCGTGCAGGCCCTGTGGGCAAGACGGATGCGGCGGCGGAAAGTTAAGTGAGTGTTTGACGACGTTGCCCGTAGAGCGTGTATTGGCGGCAGTCCGAGAGATTAGCCAGCGCACGTGACAGGGCCGCGCATCGCTCTCGTCCGCGCCCGTTACACGCCGTTCGGTGGCGCCGAACGCTTCGTGGATCAGGCGCTCAGCGCACTACAGCAAAAAGGGGTGTCGGTTACCCTCGTCACGCGGCAGTGGAAAGAGGGGCATGCCTTGCCATCGCTGATCTGCAATCCTTTTTATTTCGGCAACTTATGGCGTGATTGGGGATTTGCGCGCAGTGCGTGCCGAGCGCTGGCTTGGGAAACTTTTGATTTAGTCCAATCGCACGAACGCATCGCCTGTTGCGACGTATATCGCGCCGGCGATGGCGTGCATCGCGAGTGGCTGGCCCAACGCAAGCGGACCCTGTCAGTGGTTGGCCGCGCCAAAATCGCCCTAAGTCCTTACCACGCTTACGTCAAACATGCCGAAGCGGCGTTATTTCGCAGCCCGCGGTTGCGCGCCATAATCTGTAACTCACGCATGGTGAAAGAAGAGATTCGCGCCTGGTTTCAAGTTCCGGAGGAAATGATTCACGTCATCTACAGCGGCGTGGATACCGAGCGATTTCATCCGCGCCTGCGCGACCGGCACTACAGCGCGTTCCGATCAGCGCATAGAATTCCAGACGAGGCCACCCTGTTTCTGTATATCGGCTCCGGTTTTGAACGCAAAGGTGTCGCCCCGCTCATCGAGGCGTTCTCGGCAATGCCAGAGACAGCTTGTTTGGCAATTGTCGGAAAAGACAAAAGAAGAGCACTCTATGAAAAGCTCGCTTATCAGCGAGGCGTGGCGGCGCGAATACGTTTCCTAGGTGCGCTGACGGACGTCGCCCCTTGCTATGGCGCCGCGGATGTCTTTCTCCTGCCGACCTTGTACGATCCTTTCCCCAATGTGATCCTTGAGGCGATGGCAAGCGGCTTGCCGGTGATCACGAGCGAAAAAAGCGGCGGCGCGGAATTGATCGAGCCGAATAAGAGCGGCTACGTCTGCGACGCGCTGGACGTCGACATGCTGGCCGGGTATATGCGATCGCTATTGGCCAAAGAGGCTTCTGGAGAAATGGGTCGGCGGGCACGCGAGATCGTTCTGCCGTACACCTTCGATGCCATGTCGGCGCGGCTCCGGACATTGTACGAATCCTTATTGCACAAGAGTGCTGCGGTATAATTCGTCGCGTGCTGTTTCTCCATCCTGCAAGCTTAAATGACCTCTTCGGCGCCGAGCGGTAAGGCGCTCTACTCACGCCTGTTACGCCACGTCTGGCCGTATCGCGCTGCATTCAGTGTCGCCATCGCTGCGATGGTCGTGTCCGCGCTGACGGACAGTAGCTTTGCCGCGTTGATGAAATGGATGGTGGATGGCACCTTTGTGCATAAAGACCCCTCGCTGATGAAGCTGCTGCCGCTCGCGATCATCGGCATTACCCTCGTGCGCGGCCTTTCCGGATTTGCCGGCGCCTTCGCCATCACCTGGGTCGGCAGCCGTGTGGTCATGGATTTGCGCGAGAGAATGTTCGGCCGCCTGGTGGACATGCCGGTCGGCTATTACGATGACCACGCCAGCGGCAACCTTATTTCGAAACTGACTTTCGATGTCACCCAGGTAACGTCTGCAGCAACCAGCGTAATCACCGTGATGGTCAAAGA